>JAICUM010000026.1 GCA_025935855.1 Pirellulales bacterium
CGATTGGAACGACGCTAATCGCGACGCGATGATTTGCGCCGACTCGCAAGAATAACCCCGACCTAGCTAGGTCGGGGCTGTGGCGGTAACGACTTTACCTGATATTTCGTCGCAGCTTAGCGTTGAGCCTACGTCGTAAGCGCCGCGCCGCACCATCGCCAGCGCGATCGACGTCTGCCAGCGCGGAGACCAACAGGACGACGTTACCTGGCCTACGGTCTGCTCTCCCTGCCGCAGGTCGCTGTCCGTCTGGGGCGGCGCGTCTCCCTCGAATCGCACCTGCACCAGCCTCTTGTTGACATGCCCCAGGGCGTCGATACGCGCGATCGTTTCCTGGCCGAGGTAACAGCCCTTGCGGAAATGGATTGCCTGGGCGTCGCGATTCACCTCCTGCGGCAGGTTCGAACCATCGAAATCAACGCCGAAGAGCGGCCACGCCGATTCGATCCGAATCGCATGCCAAACTTCCGGAGGACATTCGACGGCGCCATGTTTTGCCAAATCCAAGCGAGTTTCTGCCGCGCGATACGCGTCGAAGGCTACAAACATCCCGCCGCACCATGCCGCATCGCATTTGAACGTCCGAAAAGAGACATCGCCTTCGCCGATGACCTTCGCCGCACGGGCTCCAAGCATGAGCAGCCAGCCAAGTTCGCCACTCACGTCCGCCAGGCGCACCTGCTCGCGAATGATGTAGCGATCCAAATGCGGAATCAGCCGCTCCGCCTGCCCCGGAGATAGGAGCAAGTCAATCGCGTCCTTGCCGGCCAGCAAGAACGCATGGGCGACGATCTTTCCCTTCACGTCGGTAAAGAACGCCTCGCAGCTTTCTCCCGCCGATAGCTCCTTCACGTCGTTCGTACACGTGTTGTGCAGGAACGTTGCCCGGTCGGCGCCTGCCACGCGAACCGTGCTCCAGCCCTCAAGCGGCATGAATCCCGCGCCATTGACGACCGCCGCAAATTGTTCTTCGTACGGTTGGCGGTTCACAGTTCGTCATGCACCATCAGTTTCGGGACGATCCGCTGGGCCTCTTCGATCACCACGCAATGATCTCGCCCCGCCGCTAGCCGCGAAAGCTCCTCGTCATCCTCGATCGGCGTCATGCCAAGCGACTCGACGACGTCGGCTGCCAGCCGGCTCCGTAGGTACACCGGTCCAGATTCGAGAGCTTGAGCCAATACGATTGCGGCATGAGCTTCGGCGGCATCCTGGCGCGACAGCTCGCGCTGCACGTCGCCATAATCAACGGCTTCGCGGAGCAGATCGAGCGGGCCGGACGGCAGTTCGTCGAGCTCCGTACATAGGGCGATCGCTCCGCCCGGGTCAACGAGCGCACTGGCCGCCGACAGCGCCGCGGCCACGTTGTCCCAAGATTGCTCGCGATGGTCGCCGGTCAGCGCGGCGATGACCAGATCGGCTCGTCGATCGATGGGCCGTTCCCAAATCTCGCGCATCTGCCGCGCCGCTGACGTTGCGACGTTTTCCGGATCGCCCGCCAGCACCGCCGCCACGCCGCCGCTGGCCCCCGGCACGACGCGCACCGTCATTCCAACCCCCAAGAGCCACCCCGCTTCGTTAATCTCCGCGGTCCGCCGCCGGTGGTCCTTCGGCGCCTCGCTGACCGCCTGTAGCCGCGAGCGCTCTCGGGCTTCGCGGTTAGAGAATTGTGGAAACAGCCCCGCGAATTTTTCGGCGTCGCCATGTCCATTCTCGCTCATTCGCCCTACGCCGATCGGCAGGACGAAATCCGCTTCAGCGAGCGTGCGATTCAGCCGTAACGGCTCGCCGCGCGCCGTCACTCCCACCATGGCGATGGCCTGCTCGTCGTCCGGGTTATGTAGCTCGAGCTTGACAGCGCCGGCGCCCATCGCCGTCAAGTCGCGAAGGAGATCATCGCGACCCTCGAGCTGGCCTTCCGAAACGATCGTGATCATCGCCGGTGGCACATCCGCCTCCAGCAGCGCGCTGATGGCGCCGCGCAAGACGCTCGTCGCCTGCGGCACGCCCGACTGCAAAGCCACGGTAATCCGGTCGCCCGGCACCGTCGCCGCCGGCAACGGTGGGTAACCATTTGGCGCCGCCAGCGCCGCCCGCATCGCCTCCGCGGGATCGTCCACCGCCGGCCCCGCGCTAGCAGGGCTTAGTATGGTGTAATCATCGAGCGGCAGCTCAAAGTGCGTCTGTTCGCCGAATCTCAAGGTCGTCATTATCCACGCGGGGTTTGCCCGTCTTCGGCCTTCTGGTAGGTTGCGATTCTATCTGAAACCACCCCATTTTATCCGCGCCCCGACTCTCTGGGCGCCCCACCCGCATGCCTGCTGCCATGGAAGAAAACGGCGCCCATGTCGCGACGGGAAGTCGCACCCTCGCCTTCCTCACGTTCGCCGCACTCTGTCTGCTGGCCGGCTGCCATCGCGCCGCCAGCAGCCCCGGAGGCGAAGAAGACGCCGACCTACGCCGCGGTCAGGAAATCACCCAAAAGATGTTGGCCGCCTATCGGCATTCCAAAAGCTATGCCGACCACGCCACCTACACGCAGCATGCTGTGCGCGTCGGCGATGGCGTCGAGCGCGACCAGCCGTTCTTCGACATGGCCGTCGCGTTCGAGCGGCCAAACCGCTTGCGGCTGAGCTTCGAGGAATCGGTCGAGGGCTCTGCCGGCCGGAAGGGGTTCGACATCGCCTCGAACGGCGTCGCGATGCGAGTCACCTCCGGCCTCTTCCCCGGCCAGGTGCAAGAGTCGATCGCGCCGAAGAAGCTCACGCCGGCGAATCTCCTGCCGGATGTGCTGCTGCGAGACATCTTCGTCAGCCGTACGTTAGGCGACGTGTTCCCGCAACTAGCGATGCTTCTAAACGAGGATGACAAAACGGCTGTGTTCCCCGAGGACGAGCATCCGCGGCACGTGGACACGCAGCAGCTTCGCGGCCGCAACTGCTACCGCGTATACACGACCAGCCCGCGCGGCAAACGCACATTTTGGATCGACGCGGAGAACTACATGCTGCGTCGCATGGAAGTGCCGATTGAAGCTGACATGAAGGCGCTTGATCCAGATCACCAGTATTCGCAACTGGCGATTTGGATCGATTTCGAGGACTCGGCGTTCAACACGCCGATCGATGGGCAGGCGTTTGAGAAGACGATCGCGGCCACGGACCATCGCGTGCGGCGCTTCGTGGCGCCTCCGCCGGCGGCGCCGCCAGCATCACTCGGCAAGCCGCTGCCGGAGTTTGAATTTCAGACGCTCGACGGCAAGCCAGTGACGGCTAAGGATTTCGCCGGCAAGACGGTGCTGCTCGATTTCTGGCAGCTTGAATGCCCGCCCTGCAAAGCCCAAACCCCCGCATTGGAACGGCTTTACCAAGAGTTGAAGAAGGAGACGAACTTTGCGTGGTATGCCGTGGATGCTGAGGAAGGCCGTATTCCGGCCGAGACGCTGAAAGGAACCCTCGAGCGCTGGGGCGGCACGATGCCGATCTTGGGCGACTCGCGTGCCGACGCTTGGAACAAAATAAAAATCGATCGCACACCGACGTTGCTGCTGGTCGATGCGCAGGGGCGCTTGCAACTCATGCGCAGCGAAGAAGAACCCGACGCGAAAGCCTTGGGCTCAGTAATCCGCCGCGTGATCGCCGGCGTCGATCTTGCCGCCGAAGCGCGTAACGAACATGCGCAACTCGTCAAGGATTACGAGCGCGAGCTGGCCTCGGTCACAATCAGCGACGCGGTGCTCCAGGTTGAAGTCCCGCAGCCGCAACCCGCCGAGCGCAAGTTGCCGGAAAAACTAACCGCCGCTGAACTCTGGCACGCCGACGCGGATGACATTGCTCATCCGGGCAACATCCTTGCCGTTACCCAGCCAAATGAAGATAAGAAGGACGAACTGCAACGCACGTTCCTCGTGCTGGATGGCGGGGAAGCAGTCGTCGAGTTCGACGCCGAAGGCGCTCGGCTGGAGCGACATGAGATTTATTCAACGGGCGAATCCGCAAACGCCTTCATTCGCGAGGCGCTCGGCGATCCAAAGCACAAGACCATCGCCGTCAGCGGCGTCGGTTGGCAGAAAGTTCGCGTATTTGACGGCAACTGGAAGCAAATCCTTGAGTTCCCAAAGGACCGGCATCCAGGCATTGCGGACGTGCAACTCACCAGCGAAGGCGATCCGACCAAGTCGCAGCTCATCGTCGGCTATTGGGGCGGCGTGGGAGTGCAGGGGGTCGACTTGGATGGCCGCCGCAAATGGTCGCAGCGGGCGATCGATCAGGTCGTGCAGATTTCTTCCATCGCGGCGCCGCGAAAGATCAGCGACGCCAAAGTTCCCGGCGAGCTATGGTGCACGAGCAATCGCGGCACGATTTCCGTCTTAGACGATCGAGGCAAGCCTCAGCACGAACTTCACGTGGGCTCCGTGCCAGTGATGTATTTCAACTGGGGGATGGAACGCGATCCAACCACAAATGGCGATTTTATAGAGAGCTTCTGCGGCCTCGCCTTGGAAAGCGTCGGAAACTACCAGGCCGTCGGTTTCAATCGCGATGGGGAACTCACGTGGCGTTATCCCCTTCCGGCGGGCGAATATGCGCACCACGTCGAGCGCATTCAATCCGTCGAGCTTCCTGGCAAAAAATTCGCCTGGATGATCGCCGCCGCCGATGGCACGATCTTTTGGCTCGACCACGAGGGAAAGCTGATCGACAAATTTCAATACGGCCAACCTCTCACCGGCCTCGCCCTGACAAACACGGCGGACGCCGCCATACTACTGGTCAGCACGCCCACCAACCTCACCGCCTGGAAACTTTCGGAGAAGAAATAGCACGCGGATGAACGCAAATTTAACGGATCAACGCGGATTGTGATCGTTTAGCCGCGACCCGATAGGGGAGCGCTTTGCTCACATGGCGCCGTGACCGGTGGTCGCGGTGATCCGCGAAAACCCGCCAAATCCCCGTTCATCCGCGTGCCATTCGGAGTCTCAACCATGTCGACCACCGCTGAAAAAACCGAAGACCTCATCCGCCAGCTCCTCGAAGGCCGCGCCGCCAATCCGAAGTTGGAGCTCGCCGATTACCTCAAAGCCATTCCACGGCTCGACTCCCTGGCCGACCTACCGGTCGGCACGCCGGTGCTCATCCGCGGCGACGTGGACGCCAAGCCCGGCCCCACCATCGGCGAGGGCGACATCCGACTCCGCTCGATGGCCGACACGCTGCATTACGGCATCCAACACGGCTGGAAGCAGATGATCTTCGGCCACATCGGCCGCGAGCCGGAAAAGTCGCTGAGCAAAGTCGCCAAGCGCCTGGGCGAAATCCTCAAGTGCGACGTGCCGCTGGTGAGCGATTGGCTCGATGAATCGTCGATTACGATTCCCGACGGAATTACCGAACGAATCAAAGCCGCCCCGCCCAAGAGCGTGCTGATGCTCGAAAACACACGCCGCTACAACATCGAGCGCGTCCTCTGGAAGGCCAAACCCGCTGACGCCGCGAAGCTCGCCGAGCCGCTCACCAAATTCGCCAACGAGTGCGCCGCCAAAATCGCACACGTGTATGTAAACGAAGCGCTGTCAGCCGGCAGCCTCGATACCTCGACCACGATCGTGCCGCTGGCGATGGACCGCGTCGCCCTCGGCCATTATGTCGCCCACGAGTTCGATGGCCCGATGATGCGCTGCCTGAAGGCCCAGTTGGTCGTCTTTAGCGGCTTAAAGATCGACAAGCTCGACGACCTGGACGCAATGATTGCCCGCGGCACAATCCGCTGGGTGTTCGCCGCCGGCTCGCTGGCGATGGCTCTCAAGAAAGCCAGCGGCGAGCTCGACGGCAAGAACGTCTGCATTGGCGTCGCCGAAGATCCGGGACATGCCGACAAGCCGTACTACATTCCCCGCGAGCGCGTCGAGCAGGCCAAACGCATGATCGCCGATGGCCGGCACAAGGGCATTCAGTTCGTGCTGCCGGTCGATTCGGTCATCGAAGATGGCTCGGCGGTCGATGAGCTAAAGCGAAACCAACAGCAGTTCGACATTGGCCCGAAATCGCAGCAGCTCTTCGCCGAGAAGATCGGCGAGTTTATCGCTCACAAGCCGCAGGATGCGGTGGCCTTTCACAACGGCGTCTTTGGCATGTTTGAGGACGCGCGCTTTGAAGCAGGCACCAAGAACTTCATCCCGCAGCTCAAACGGCTGAAAGAGGCCGGCGTCGACGTCTATATCGGCGGCGGCGAAGGCGGCCTGGCGCTCGAAAAGTACGGCCAGCCCGACTGGGTGACGCACGTCTTCACCGCCGGCGGCACGGTGCTGAACGCGCTAGGCCGCGAGCCCGTTCCCTACCTCGTCGCGCTTCGCGCCGCGGCCAAGCACTAAGCAGCTCGAGTGAACATTCCATCCTGTTAGCCGGCAGCGTCCCGCTGCCGCGATATCGTCGTTTAACCGCCAACCCGCGGTGAATTGGCGACGCGAATCCCACTGCGCACCGCGAGCCAACGCTGGAGTGTAACCAGCGCATTGCCCTCGCTCGGCTGCTGGCCGAGGATTTCAAATCGATTTGCAGCCAAGGCAGAGTCGAGATCGCGCAACCGGCTCTCAATTTCCGCGAGCAAACGGCTTTCCGGATTCATGCCGAGCGGCGTCGCCTGAAGCTCCGTTCGTTCTTGAGTTCGATCCGGTACAAGGACAACGAGCCGGCCGCGCTCGGCCTTGATCAACTGGTCAGCGACAAACGCTCGCCGCAATTCGCTGCGGGCGTTGAAATGGAAAACCGGATCGTCGCCGAAGTACAGGCTCAGCGCCTCGCCACGGAAACCGGCGAGGACGTCAGCGGCGCCGCCCGCCAGCTCGATGCGCAGCATGATCCGCGGAACAAGCGCCCGCGCATCGCGCAGCATATCTTCGCGTTCGTGGGCCTCACGCGCCATGACAAGCCTCAAGAGATTCCGCCGGAGCAGAAACAGCTTGTCAGTTTATCCACTGGAACGGATCGAGTGGAACCGCCCCGATCTGCTCGTCCTTGCCGGCCTGGCGGATTTTATTGCGGCAGGCGAAAAACGCGTCGATCACGTTCGGATCCCATTGCCGTCCGGCGCCTTCTTGCATGATCTTATCGAGTTTTTCATCGGGCATGCCGCGGCGATAGGGCCGGTCGCTCGACATCGCGTCGAAGGCATCGGCCACGGCCGTAATCCGGGCCAAGAGCGGCGTCGATTCGCCCGCCAGCCCGTGCGGATAGCCGCTGCCGTCCCACGATTCGTGGTGGTGCAGCACAATCGGCAAAATTTTCTGTAGTTGCCGCACGCCGCGCAGGATGTCGTAACCGAGCTGCGGGTGCTTCTTGATGTGCTCGTATTCCTCGGGCGTCAATTGGCCCGGCTTGTTGAGCACCTGGTCGTCGATGCCGATCTTCCCGATGTCGTGCAGCAAGCCGCCAAGGTAAATCGTGTCGAGCTGTTCTTTGCTCAATCCCATTTCCTCGGCCAGGCAAACAGCGTAGCGGGCGACGCGCTCGCTATGGCCGTGCGTGTAGCGGTCCTTGGCGTCGATGGCGCTAGTCAGGGCTCGCACGGACGAGGCGAACAGGTCGCCCTGCTGCAAGAACAGCCCCGTGTTGTGCCGATGGATGGCGAGAATGGCGCTGACGCTATCGAGCAGCCGCAACTCGGCCGATCCGAATTCGCACAACTGGTCGCCAGCGGCGCCCGTGTGGTTGATCGCCAGCAGCCAACCCTCGATCTGGCCGCCTTGCATGATCGGAGCGCAGGCCAGTTCCCGAACTGTGGGGTACGCCCAGGTTGGCCCGGAGGTATGCGAGCGATTGAGAATTAACGGCCGCCGCGCCGCTTTACCGAGCCGATCCATCATCTGGCAAAGCTCATCCGCGGCGAGCGGACACTCACGTTCGACAATCTGCGAGGGGGCATTTTCGCCGAACAGCGGGGACTCATCAGTTTCGTCCGAACGCCGGGCCACGGCCGCAATGCACTGGGCCGGAAGCGCGTCGGCCAGCCAACTCACCGCGTTCTTCCACAACTCGGTCGGGTCTTGAGCGACGTCCAGGTTCCGCGCCAGCCGGTGGAGCAAGCCCAGCTCGATGTACGTGTCACGAGCGTGGCCGACGGCTTCGTTGATCTCGTGCTGCAGGTGCGATAGCCGAGTGCGCTGCAGGAGGTTGTCGAACGTCGTCTCGGCGAGTTTCAGTAGGACGCGCGGCGTCCAAACTTCGCTTTGCCGCGACCAGTCGAGGGCCCGTAGCGAGTCCACGCCAAAAATGCGCGCCGCCGAAGCAATCTGCGGCTCGACGTCAACGCGCATCGTCAGGAAGACGCTCACCGCCACTAGGGCCGGGCCTTGGTCAAGCTGCTTCAGCGGCACGGCGAGCATCGACAGCGGTTGTTCGTGTTCGATGATTTCCGCCCGGCCGCGCTGAGCGACCGCCGACAGCGTCGCCAGCCGTGGATAAAAATCGCATGTCAGCCCCGTCGAGGCCGCGTAGGAGATTTCGCCCGATTCGGCGTCGATCAGCGAGAAAGGTTGCCCGAACGCTGATTCCAGCGCCCGCATGGCCGACCGCAAAAAGGCGCGCTCTCCGCGCGACTTCAGCACGATGGCCGCCGATTCATCGGCGCCAGCGGCGTAATTTGTGGCGGACGGCAGCGTGAGGTTCAGGGACACGGTTACTCGCGTCAATGATCGATAGCGGTCCCGCCTTGGCCAACGCGCCGTTTGCGGTCCGAATCAAACATAGAACCCTAACGAGTACACACCCCGTGCGGCTTCCCCCATCGAGACCGATCGGCAGGCAGGACGCGCGGGTTATATCGAGAATGCCGATTGCGTAGTGGAGGCTTCGAGCCGCCGCGCGCTTAACAGACGTCCGAAATGCCCATCGGCCAGAGAACGGCGGCTAAAAGCCGCCGCTACAGGAATGCCGCTCAAGAAGGGCCTTCGGCCCGGTGCTGGCGCTGACGATAGCGCCGGCTGGCCCGTTTGAGAATGGCCTGCTCTTCGTCGCTGAGCTGATCGAAGCCGACATCGTGCATGCGGGCCAGAATATCGTCCACGCGGGCGTCTTCGCGGTCCTCGCGCTCGCGGCGTTTGCGATCCAGGGCGTCCTGCTGCTTCTGGTGCAAATGCTCGACCAGCACGGCAGCCCGATCATCGTCAACGGCCTCGGCGCTCAGCCATTGGTCGTCGTCCGACTCCCACTGATCGATATCGACGCCGAGATCGTACTGGCGCTGGCGCGCGGCCCGATTGCCACCGTACAAGAGTAGCACGGCGAGCACCGACAGCGGAAACCACTGCGGGACGTAGTTGTTCAGCAATTGTTGCTGCACGGCGATGGCCATGATGGCGGTCATCGCCGCGGCGCCGTACGCAATGTGCGCGGCCGCCGCCGACGCGGAGGCGCGTCCTACCAGCGGCCATAACAGGCTGCGGAGCACCTCGGCGCCATCGCAAGGCTGAATCGGCAACAGGTTGATCAATAGCAGCCAGGTATTAATCCACACGGTGAGCTGCGCGGCCAAGTGCAGCGCCGATTTGTGCGGCAGAAACTGCGGCGAAAATGGCGAGAACAGGCTCAGCAGATTTTGTTCGCCCGCGATTGCCAAGCCACACGCCGCGCCGACGACGACTGCCAAATAGGTCAGCGGCCCGGCGACCGACGTCACCAGATGCGCCGGTGGATCGGAAGGCAGGTGGGGCTGAGCCCAGCCACCGGTCGGGCCAAGAACGATCAGATTCGTCCGGCCGCCGACTCGCCGGGCCACCAGGGCCCGCGCGGCTTCGTGCAAAATAACGCTGCCGAGCAGAATGCCGATGCCGCCGAGGGCCCGGCGAAAGGTCAATCCCGGGATGTGAACCAGATAGCGGCTTGCTAGCGAGGCCAGAAACAGTACGGCCAACGCCAGGAGCGGGAAGTAAGCGTGCAGTCGAACCTCGACGCCTCGCCAGCGTCCAAGCCTCAGGCTCCAGCTTCCTGCGGCACTGCGGTTCATTGTCGTGCCAATCGCGCGTTCCGAATGTGAAAGCCTCTAGGGCAGCGGGGGGCCGCCCTCGCTATCCTATCAATCACTCCGGGACGTGGCAAATAATGTGATTTTTCCGCTGCTGCGGCCCGTAAATAATTTGTCGTGCAGCAGTCTTGGCCTAGGTCTTACGACGGCAATTCCGGCATCATGGGTTGCCGAGTGAACGCAGGAACCTCAATTAGCATGAGCGAGTCGCCTCAAGAGCTTGACGGTCGTCTTCTCTTTCATGGCTCCCGATTCGACGTGGTTGAAGTGCCGCAACAAACGGTCGACGGTAGAACGGTTGAGAAGCAAGTTGTGCGCCATCCAGGGGCGGTCGTGATCGTGCCTCTGCTCGCGGGTGATCGCGTCTGTCTAATTCGCAATGAGCGCATCGCCGCGGGAAAGACGCTGATCGAACTTCCGGCCGGCACGCTGGATCCTCCTGAACCGCCCGCCAAGGCCGCCGTCCGCGAACTCAAGGAAGAAACCGGTTATACGGGGGCCTCCTGGCGTGAGTTGCCGCCGTTTTACACGTCGCCAGGAATCTGCACCGAGAAGATGTTCGTGTTTGTGGCGCAGGGGCTGACTGAAGGAGTTCATGCCCGCGAAGAAGGGGAGAATATCGAGAACTATGTCGTCCCCTGGGCTGAGGCGATTGCCATGGCCGAGCGCGGCGACATCGAGGACGGCAAGACGATCTGTGCGCTGCTAATGTGGGACCGCCTTCGCAACCGCGAAGCGTGATTAGTACGGCGGCCCGCAATAGCCTCGACCTAGCTAGGTCGGGGCTAGCGCCATGCGCGACGCCGTAGTCGAGCAGTCATGCAAAGCGTTGTTCGGATTCCGCACGCAGTGGATTTCGATAGAGCACCTCTGCCAGCAGCTTCGGCGATCCACGCTCGTGACCGCGATCGAAATGCCACTCACGACTGCTCGGCGTGAGTGACTCGTCGTACGGCCACGGCGTGAATGGCTCATAGCCCAGCGCCGCAAAAAGCTTCGACGAATCCAGCGTCACATTCCCGGCACGCGGCGGCACCGGCCCAGCCTCGATTCGTGCGCATCCCATGAGCAGACGCGGATCATATCCGCCGAGCCGGTTCACGATCTGGGCAATCTCGTAGAGCGAAAGCTGCCGCGGCCCGCCCGCGTGATAAACGCCCGCCAAATCGTTGGACAGCATCTGCTCGAACAGCGAATTCAAGCAGTCGGTGTACGTCGGCGTGCGAACTTCGTCGAAATACAGCGTCGCTGGCCGATCCTTCTTGAACCGCGATTGAATCCAGTCGATCGCCCCCGCGTGGCCGTTGAAGCTCACTCCCATCGGCAGCGAGATCCGCAGCGTACACGCCCGTGGCAGCCAGTCGGACAGCACCTGCTCCGCGGCGACCATCGTCTTGCCGTAAACGGTCACCGGATCCATGCGATCTGTTTCGCGGTAGCCGCCGCCGTCGCGACCGGCAAAAACCAAATCGATCGACGTGTGTACCAGCCGAACATCGCGATCGACGATAATTGAGGCGAGGTTGATTAACCCTTCGACGTTGGTTCGCCACGCCAACCGCGAATCGAGCTCGCACGCCCGCAGGGCGCAGTTGCCGGCGCAATCGAGTACGGATCGAAATCGCCAGCGATCGAACAGCCGAACGAGCTCTCGGCGATCTTCGGCGTCGCAGGCGACGATGTTCGACGCGTGCAGCGGCCAGTTGTCCGCCTGCCGGATGCCAATGACTTGCCCCGGATATCGCGCCGAAAAATACGCGAGCGCGTTGTACCCGGCAACGCCTGCCACGCCGGTGATCAAGAGCGGCAAGGGCAGCGAGGGCTCCTTCGGCGGCAGCGGGATCGTGCGATTCATGCGGCCATTTTACGGTTCATCGAGTCGCTCGCCATCGCGAAATGCGGGTTGAATCGGTCATCGGGATTGTATTTGTGCCGCGTTTTCACGCTTCCAAAGCGGCGAGCTAGGTTTTCAAGTCCCGCCAATCCGCCCGCCGAAGTCCCTCCGTCCTCGCCGCCGATCGCTAACGTGAACACCGAAACGCCCGTCTTAACGACCGCCACGCAGGCCGTCGACCGTTCGCCCCAGTCCGTTGATCATGCGGCAATGCTCGATCGGCTCGACGCCACGGTGGAAGCCGTGGGCGCCTGCCTCGCGTCGCCGCCGCCGATATCACACGACGCGAATGAGTCCGTTGCGCCAGCCGAAGTCGAGCTGTCGGTCGTCATGCCGTGCCTGAACGAAGCCGACACGCTCGCCACCTGCATCCTTAAGGCGCAGCAGGCCATGGCCGAGCACGGCATCCGGGGCGAGATCGTCATCGCCGACAATGGCAGCACGGACGGCTCGCCGCAGATCGCCGCCTCGCTCGGCGCCCGCGTCGTTCACGTAGCCGAGAAGGGCTACGGCAACGCCCTCCGCGGCGGCATCCAGGCGTCGCGTGGCAAGTGTGTCCTGATGGGCGACGCCGACGACAGCTACGACTTCCTCGAACTTCCCAAATTTCTCGACCAGCTCCGTGCCGGTCACGCGCTCGCACAAGGTTGCCGGCTGCCAAGCGGCGGCGGTCGTGTGATGCCGGGAGCTATGCCGCCGTCGCATCGCTGGCTGGGCAACCCGATGTTCAGCTGGCTCGTGCGGCGGATGTTCAAGGCGCCGATTCACGACGTCTATTGCGGTCTCCGCGGCTTCACCCGTGAACTTTACGATCAGCTTGAACTCCGCTCCACCGGCATGGAGTTCGCCACGGAGATGATCATCAAGAGCAGCCTCTTCGGCGTAGATATCGCCGAAGTGCCCACCACGCTGCACCCCGACGGCCGCAAGGCCCACGCGCCGCATCTGCGCACAGTGCGCGACGGCTGGCGCACGCTGCGATTCTTCCTGATGTACAGCCCGCGGTGGTTGTTCCTCGCGCCTGGCGTCGGAATGTTCTTGCTCGGCCTCATCGGTTACGCCTTGGCACTACCCGGCACGAAGATTCTGGGAGCTTCGCTGGACGCGCATACGCTGCTGATCGCCAGCCTGGCGATGCTGCTGGGATCGCAAGCCGTGCAGTTCGCGGTGTTCGCCAAGACATTCGCCATTTCCGAAGGTCTGATACCGGAGGACGCGCGTATGCGTCGCTTCCGCCGGCTGATGACGCTGGAGCGGGGCCTGGCGCTCGGCGTCGCGGCATCCGCCATCGGCAGCGGACTCATTTTGGCTGCGGTGAATCAATGGCGATCCGCCGGTTTTGGTCCGCTGAACTATGCCACCACCATGCGCTGGGTCATTCCCGGCGTCACGCTGGCCGCGCTTGGCTGCCAGGCGATGTTGTCCAGTTTCTTCTTGAGCATTTTGAGGATGGCCCGCAAGTGAAAGTCATCGAGTCCGCCCATCAGAACATGATCGCCGGCCGCCGCGCCGTGGTCCTTGCGGAGCGCCTGGCCGAGTTGACGCCCGCCGATTCGACGGTGCTCGACGTCGGCTGCGGCGACGGCGAAATCGCCTGGCTGCTGTCTCATCGCCGCCGCGACCTGAACGTCACCGGCGTCGATGTGCTGGTCCGCGAAGACACGCGCATCCCGGTCGAGCACTTCGACGGACACACGCTCCCGTACGCCGATGAGTCGTTCGACGTGGTGTCGTTCGTCGACGTGCTCCACCACTGCGACGAACCGCTGGAGCTTCTGCGCGAAGCGCGGCGCGTCGCCCGGCGAGCCATCATCATCAAGGATCACTCGCTCGAAGGCGTGGCCGCCGAGAGCACGTTGCGATTCATGGACGGCGTGGGCAATCGCCGCTACGGCGTCGCCCTGCCCTTTAATTACTGGACGCCCGCCGAATGGCAAGACGCGTTCGAGTCGCTCGACTTGGCGCTCGAACAGCGACTGCGGCGACTGAACCTCTACCCCTGGCCGCTGAATCTTGCGTTTGATCGTCGGCTCCACTTCATCGCCCGACTGCGCGTGCCGCAAAGGCAGGAAGTGCATGATGAGTCAGAAGCCTATGCCTGCGCGGCAGTATGAGGCCTGAAAGGCCGCGCTATGAAAGTCCGGGCGCAGCCTGGGTCACCGCGTCAATGGTTCATTCGTAGGCCTGAAAGGGCGCGCTAACGACAACGTAAATAGCCGGTATTCAATGAATCTGCAGATCGACACAATCGCGCCGAACCCGTGCCCGCTCGGCGCGCGGCATGGTGCGCCGCGCCGCGATTCGCTTCAAGGCCCGCCATCGCTCGTTCGCCGCCCCTGGACCGTCGCCATGTGGCTTGCCATCGCTGCCTTGGCAATCGGGGTAATTGTGTCGCGTCTCAACTGGCCGCTGCCGAGAACCCACGACGAGTTTAGCTACCTCCTCGCCGCCGACACGTTCTGCGAAGGCCGACTGACCAATCCCACCCATGCGCAGTGGGAACATTTCGAAACGTTTCACGTCCTCCAGCAACCGACGTACGCTTCGAAATATCCGCCGGGCCAAGGAATCTTTCTCGCCATCGGTCAATGGTTGATCGATCGGCCTATCGCCGGCGTGTGGCTGCTCTCTGCCCTCGCCGCCGCCGCGACCTATTGGATGTTGCTGGGCTGGAATTCACCCAATTGGGCGCTGCTGGGCAGTTTACTGTTTCTATTTCACCCCGGCATTCAACTCCGCTGGGGCCAATCGTATTGGGGCGGCACGCTCGCCTTTCTCGGCGGGGCACTCGTCGCTGGCGCCGCCGTTCGGATGCGTTCACAGTGCCAAGCTCGCGACGCCGTCGCCATGGCCGCCGGCGCCGTGCTGCTGGCCGTGTCTCGGCCGTTTGAAGGATTGATATTTTGCACGCTGATCGGCGTTTGGGTCTTGTGGAGTTGGCTCGCCGCCTGGCGCACCGAGTCTCGGAGAGACTCGGCTACCTGTAGGCGAGTCTCTCCGAGACTCGCGCGCTTTCATCTCAAGAATCGACTGCTCAAATCGATCGTTCCACAATTCCTCATCCTCGCCGCAGGCGTCGCGGCTCTCGCCGTCTACAACAACGCCGTCACCGGCGACGCATTCAAGCTGCCCTACATCGTCCATGAGGCCCAATATGCTCAGTGCCCGATGTTCCACTGGCAATCGCCGCAGAAGCCGGAATATCGTCATGCGGTGCTGGACGAGTTCCATAGCGGCTGGGCCATGGATTGGTATCGCCGGCAATCGACCTTGCGCGGCTTTGTGTACACCAAGCTCTCAGTCTGCTGGCTAGCCGGCGAGTTTTTCTTTACTCCAGCACTGGCTGTCTGCCTACTGTTCGCGCGGTCATGGCACTGGAAGCGGATTCGCCCTGCCGCGGTGATTGCCGTCGTGGCACTGGTCGCGTCGTTGGCGTCGAACTTCAGCTTTCCGCATTACATCGCGCCGTTCGCACCGCTGTTTTTTGTGGTCGTCGTGTCGGGATTGCGACGGATTGATTCGCTATGCCGCAAGCGGTTCGGGTGGCGCTTCGCGGCGCCTGCATTAGTGGGATTGCAGGCGTGTTTGTTTACCGCAGCCGCAGTGAACCACGTAAGGGCAGCGACCGGTTGGTCCACGGCGCGGGCCGCAATCTCCGCTCAACTGCGAGACATGGGAGGCGAGCACGTGATCATCGTTCGCTATGGCGAAAAGCACAATCCGCATCAAGAGTGGGTCTACAACCACGCCGACATCGACGGCTCGAAAGTCGTCTGGGCACGCGCGATGAATCCCACGAAGGATGCCGAGCTACTCAGCTACTTCGCCGACCGGCAAGCGTGGCTGCTTGAACCCGAGCTGCAGCAACTGCAAATGCTCGACCACCATCCCGCCAAAGCAACGAAGCAGATTTGGGGGACGATCCCCTAACTCTTGCCGCCGCGCTCAAGCCGCACGTTGCCGCGACACAAACGCCGCGTAATCTTCCGGCGTGTCGATCCCGCGCGTGGCGCACTCAGTGACGGCAACCAGAATCGAAGCTCCATTTTCCAAGACCCGCAGCTGCTCCAGCTTCTCGATCTGCTCCAATCGCCCCACTGGCCACAGCGGCATTTGCATCAGGAGCGGCCGCCGGTAGGCATAGATCCCCAAGTGCTGATAGAACACCTGCGGCTTGGCCCCGAGCAGTTCGTCGCTCCATTCGCGGGCATGCGGAATCGCACTGCGGCTGAAATACATCGCCCGGCCGGCGTTGTCGAACGTCACCTTCACGCAGGACGGATCGTCGAGCTTCTCCCGTTCGCGAATCGGCGTGGCGAGCGTTGCCATCGCCGCGGCGGAATGATTCTCGAGCAATTCGAACAGCCGGTCGATGGTCGCCGGGTCCGCCTCCGGCTCATCGCCTTGAAGATTAACAATGATGTCTGCTCGCGGCAGGTCACGCACGGCTTCTGCCACGCGATCGGTGCCGCTCGGACAGTCTGGGCTGGTCATCGCCACACGACCACCGAATCGTCGCGCCTCGGCCGCGATCTCCGCGTCGTCCGTCGCCACGAGCACCAACTCCGGCCGCCGGCACCGGCAGGCCGCGTCATAAGTGTGCTCAAGCACCGTCTTCCCCGTGTCTCGCAGCAACATCTTGTCCGGCAGCCGCGTCGATCGCCGCCGAGCGGGAATCACAAGCACACGTCGCGCTGCATTACTATCCTTAGACATGCGTACAATCCTTTTGTACGTTCGCCAAGCGTTCACATCGCAAAGCATCGACTAGCCGGGTCGCCACGCGATCCGGGAAGGCGGCAGCGTACCTAAAGCACCGCGTTGCATGAAGCCCATCGCTGCTCCCTCATCCACGTAGCCACGTTTTCCGGCGAGTGCTACGCTGCTGGCGCGTTTGCAACCCAAAATCGACTTGGCGCCAGCACCGCTTGCCGCCAGCGAGGAATGAACCATGTGCGGAATCGTCGGCTACATCGGCCCCGAGCAGGCGGCGGAATTCCTCGTCGCGGGATTGCGGCGGCTCGAATATCGCGGTTACGACAGCTCCGGCGTCGTAATCGCCGACCGCGGCCAGCTCCAAATCATCAAGACCGCAGGTCGGGTTGATGAACTCGCCGCGCTCGTGAAGCGAAAGGAACCGCACGGCCGCGTGGGACTCGGCCACACTCGCTGGGCTACTCACGGCCCCGCGACCGACGAAAACGCGCATCCCCACCTCGGCGGCGATGGCCTGCTGGCGATCGTACACAACGGCGTGATCGAGAATTTCCGGCCGTTGAAGGAACGCCTTATCGAAAAGGGTTATACCTTTCGCAGCGCAACCGATACCGAGGTGATCGCCCACCTCGTCGCCTATGAACTGGCCACGCTGGCCCCGGAGCACGACGATGCGGCCGATCCTTATGCCCCGCTTATCGCCGCCGTTCAAGCGGCGCTGGCACAGCTCCGCGGCACGTATGGCCTGGCCGTTGTCTTTCGAGATTGGCCGAATGTCCTCGTCGCGGCGCGGCTTGGCAGCCCCCTGGTCATCGGCGTCGGCGACGGCGAAAACTTCCTCGCCAGCGATGGGTCGCCCCTCGCCGGGCGAACTGAGCGCATCGTATACCTTGCGGATCATGAGCTCGCCGTCATCACCGCCGATTCGATCCGCGTGGTTCACCGCGATCAGGGGGACGTCGAACACGACGTGCAGCAACTAAATATCGAAGCCGCGGACGTCGAGCTCGGCGGTTTCCCTCACTTCATGCTCAAGGAAATCTTCGAGCAGCCCGAGACAGTGCGCAACGCCATGCGCGGCCGCCTCGACTACGAAGCCGCCACCGCCAAGTTCGGCGGCCTGAATCTCACACCCCAGCAGCTTCGCTCGATCGACCGCTTCGTCCTCACGGCCTGCGGCACAAGCTGGCACGCGGCCCTCGTGGGCGAATACATGATCGAAGCGCTCGCGCGCATTCCGGTCGAGGTGGAGTACGCCAGCGAGCTTCGCTATCGCAATCCGCCGCTGTCGCCGACGACGCTGCTGTTCGCAATCACGCAAAGCGGCGAGACGATCGACACGCTTGCCGCGTTGCGTGAGATGAAGCGCAAAGGGCACCCCACGATGGCCATTTGCAACGTCGTCGGCAGCTCAATCGCCCGTGAAGCGGACGGCGGCGTCTATTTGCACGCCGGGCCGGAAATCGGCGTCGCCTCGACCAAGGCATTCACGTCGCAATGCGTGGTGTTGGGACTGTTAGCGCTGCACTTCGGCCGGTTGCACCATTTGAGCTACGAAGCCGGACTGCGCGTCATCGGAGATCTGGAACGGCTGCCCGATCTCGTTGAAAAGGCACTCGAAACGAACGCCATATGCCGCCGCATCGCCGCGAAGTACGCCGGCAGCGAGAACTTTCTCTACCTGGGCCGGCTTTACAATTTCCCCACCGCGCTGGAAGGCGCCCTCAAGCTCAAAGAAATCAGTTACATCCACGCCGAAGGCTATCCGGCGGCCGAGATGAAGCACGGGCCGATCGCGCTGGTGGACGAGCACACGCCGAGCGTGTTCGTTGTTCCACGGTGCGGGGTGTACGACAAAATCGTGGCGAACATCGAGGAGATCAAGGCCCGCGGCGGGCCGGTAATTGCCGTCGTCGAGCAAGGCGATGACGCCGTCGCCGAACTGGCCGATGATGTGATCGAAATCCCGCC
>JAICUM010000382.1 GCA_025935855.1 Pirellulales bacterium
ATGTGCGTGAAAGTCGATGATTCTTGTCATCTGCGTCTGAAAAGCGCCTAGCAGCGAAAAATCCTGGCCGCGTTTCCGTAGTAGACCGCTTCTTGCGCCGCCGGGCTGAGATCGAGCCGGTCCAGCGTGCGAAAGTTCACCGAGTAGCGGTTGCGCGGCTCGGCGCTTCCAAAGAGCACCCGCTCGACGCCGTGGCGATTGATGATTTCTTCGATGCCGTCGGACCAAAGCATCGAGGCGTCGAGGTGCAAGTTCGGGACGCTGCCGATGGCGTCGGAAATCTCAAACCACATGTCGGCAAAGCCGCCGAACCCTGCGATAAAATCGACCGACGGGAACCGCCGGGCCACCTCGGCCACCGCCAGCACGTCGGCGTAGATGTAGGCGCCCGTGCGGAACATGACCGGCCACTGGTACTCGGCGGCAAGCTCGTACAAGCCGTCCGCCACCGCTTCTGTGGGAAAGAACCCCTGGCGCGCCGGGTCGAGGAACAGGCCCACGGCGCCGGCGTCGCGGCACCGCGCCAATTCCTCCAGCCCGGCCTTGCCCCACCAGGGGTTCACACTTACCAAGCCACGAATGCGTGGGGCGTTCTTTAGTACGTGATCATTGCCTTCGCGATGATTGACGATCAGCCCCGGCCCCATCGGCCGGGCGACGGCCACATCGACTTCCGCCTCGTCCATGCGACGCAGCAGTTCGTCCGCGCCCAGCGAGAGATACGTCTCCTGGCCGAGCATGGCGTGGGCGTCGATGATGCGTGATGGTTTAAACACGCGGCGTCACTCCAAAGCCGGGCCCGGTCGGCAAGGCGACTCGCCCTTCGGCCAATTTGATCGGCGGCGTCACGGCCGACTCGGCGTAGAACAACGATCCCATCAAATCACACGCGATTTCCTCCACGGGAAACGCCGAGAGGCTGGCCGCGAGGCACACGTGCGGCGCCTGGCCGAGATCGGTCTCCAGGTTCGAGCCGATGGCGCACCGCTTTCCCGCGGCCTGCGCGCGTTTAGCCATCGCCAACGAATGCGTGAAGCCGCCGTTCTTACCAGGATAAATGGAGAGCACGTCGAACGCGTCCAGTTCAATCGCCATTTCCAATTCGTCCGGCGTGAAGATAGCCTCGTCGGCCATGATCGGCACGCTCGTCCGGCGATGCACCGCGGCGAGCGCGTCGAGCCGATCCCGCCGCGTCGGTTGCTCGACGAGCGAAAGATCGAACGGTTCAAGCGCTTCGATGGCCCGCACCGCCTCATCAACAGTTGTGTACGCTCCGTTGGCGTCGATCGTAAAGACCGGCTCCGAGCCCAGCCGTTCGCGAACCGCACGGAGCCGGGCGACGTCGTCGATGCCCGGTACGCCCGTTTTGAACTTAAGCGTTCGCACGCCAGCGTTCCAGAATTCTTCCGCCAGGCGCGTCGTTTCTTCCGGCGGATAGCAGCCAATGCTGACCCGCGTGGGGATCGAACGAACCGGCTCGCGATCGGCGATGATCGTGGACACGGATTGCCGCTGTTGTCGCGCCCACAGGTCCCACAAGGCCACGTCGATGGCCGATTTGCCGAACGAGTTGCCGTGCAGATGCCGATCCATGATCACGACGGCGTCCGACGGATGATCGAACGTCGCGCCAACCACCAGCGGGCTTAAGAACCGATCGATCATCCACTTGGCCGTCTCGCCGGATTCGCCGCTCCAGATGGGCGCCGTGGTCGCCTCGCCGTATCCGGATTCTCCCTCGGCGTTTTGCACCGTGACCACCAGGTAGTGAGACGCGGTGTGCCGACCCAACGAAGACACGATGGCGCCATCCTGGCGCACCGGGTGATCGACGACGCGAGCCGTTATTTTTTCGATTCTTAGACGCATGAGCTATCGGCCGTTTGATTTGGACAACGGCGCGGCTGGCCGCCCCGATTCGACAGTTCCGCCCATCGACGGATAGGCGAAAAGACGGCTCCTCACGCACGCGGCAATGCCAAGGAAGGTCGAATCTTCGCCGAGTTCCGCGAGCCGAACGTCAACGTTGGACACAAGTTCCGGAAGCGCGAACTCAGGCAAGGACTTTCGCAAGAGCGCCACCAACGGGTCGCCAGCCTCGACAAATCGTCCGCCCAATACCACACGCTCGGGATTGAGTAAACTAATCGCGTTTCCCAGCGCGATGGCAAGCGCGCGAGTTGCGTTTACAAGAATGTCTTGTGCCCGGGAGTCGCCACGCTGGCTGGCGGCCAACATTTGAGAGAACTCGTCGCCAGTTGTCTCAGATTGCAGTGCGATCGAGTCGAGTTGATCCGGACGGGCGCCGCGCCACAGCGCCGCAAGCCGTGCCGGAGCCAAATGGGCTTCGAGGCAGCCGCGCCCGCCGCAACCACACTTCGGCCCATCAATTGAAACCCGCGTATGGCCAATTTCGCCGGCCGAACCGTCGCGCCCGGACAAAAGCTTACCGCCTTCAACAATGCCGCCGCCAATGCCTTCCAACAGGGTAACGAAGAGAACGTGCTGCGCGCCCCGGCCGGCTCCGTATGCCACTTCGCCAAGCGCTTGCCAACCGTCACTGCGCTCGATGACGGCGGCCAACCCCGAGGCCTCGTTAAGCGTTTCGACAACGGGCATGTCGCTCCAACCAGGCACGTTGACCGCCCGAATGGACCGTCCCGTCGCGATGTCAACCGTTCCCGGGTCGGCCGCCCCCACCCCAACTAAGCTTAGTCCGATATCCGGCGCCACCGCGATTGTCTGTTTTAGTCGCCGTGCGATTCGCCGCAGCCGGCTCGAAGCGTCTGCCTCGTTGCCTACGCTCCAATGACGCTTCCAGTGGACCGTTCCGGCCAGATCGACAAGAGCGGTCGTGATTTGGTCTTGGTCATACCGAACGCAAACAACGCCCAAGCTCCGCAGATCAAGCTCCAAAAGCGAGCGAGGCCGCCCTCGTCCTCCGCCAACCGCGGAGGTGATCATGCTTTCACGGATGACTCCTTCGTTGAGCAATGAACCGCAGATGTCCGAGAGTCGTGACAGCGGCAGTCCGGTGGCGTGTCCCAAATCCGCTCGCGAGTGGGGGCCGTCGTGAAACAGCGCCGCGCAGACCAAGGAGCGGTTGTAGGCGCGCTTGGAACGCGAAGCGGGACTTGCATGCTGCCACGCGGCGGCGTTTGAAGCGTGTTTTTTCGTTGGCTTGCTTCCTGTGGACTTCGCCATGACGCCCTTTTTCACTTCGCTTGCAATAAAGTAAGGCTTAGCCAGTGTCAGCGAACGGCGGCTTTTGCGGTTTTGCGGCTGAAAACGAGCTTCCCTCAAGCGGACGCTTATTCTTCTATAAATAGAAATATATCGCTTTTTTCCATCAGCGGGGCGGCAGCCGGACAGAGGCAATTGGCAACAAATGGCACGCGTTGCCGTCGTTCATGGTATCGCGCGTCATTCATGACTGCCAGAAATAAATTTCCGAAATTGTAAGAAAAAACGTTGACAGCGACCTAGCGACTTGGTTAGTCTCTTCGGTTAGCGGCCCCAAGCGTTCCCGTGCGATTCTCTTGTCAGCGTGTCATGGGCTTGGCTGCGTGATTCGCATGGACGCGGTCATCGAGGCGATCGGAGATGTGGCGGTGTGACGTCGCGAGACACACATTGCTGGGCTCGTTTCGAGGCTTTTCTACTGAGGGGTGCTTCATGAGTAGACCAATGGCCTGCAAGTTCTGCTTTTCAGCCTTCGTCGCTGGGCTTTGCTTTGTTGGAAGCGTTCGCCGCACGGCGGCGGTGACGGTCGACTTTGAAAGTCCGCCGTACACCACTGGCGCCATTGCCAGCCAAGACGGGTGGGCCGCCACCGCCTACTTCCCAACGCCAAATGGCACGTTGGACGTTTCCACGACCAATCCACTGGCTGGCGGACAATCGCTGAGTTACACGCGCACCGAAGCCGGCCTTGCCGGCGATGGGAGTGATGTTTTCAAGAACAACGTGCTGACCGTCGCGAAGGACGGTACGCCTGCCGCTGATCTCAGCGCCACGTTCCTGATTTCGTCAACCAGCCTAAGCGCCCAGGGAATGGGCTTCGGCGTGGACGGTCTGTTTCTCAGCCCCGACGGCGCCAACGGCGTTACGCCAATCGGCGTCCGTCTGAATAACGCAGGCAGCACCATACCAAGCATCGAAATTTTCGCTGACTTCGGCGGAAGTCCGGCATGGTTCTATTTTGGCGGCACTCTCGCCGCGGCGGCCTTTCCAGAAAACGACTCGCTTGAGTTCAAAATCGACGTTGATTTCGACAGCTCGACCTATGAGGTCGCCTATCGCGACGCCACCACGAATACCCCGTTTGTCTCTTCCGGAAGCACGCGCGGCTTTGCGGTTCCGTATCCCGCCAATTCAAACGGGACGTTCGATGTGGATGTCATCGCCGCGTTTCGCTTCGGCGCCGGGAAGATCGACAATATTTCACTTTCTGGGAACGTGCCTGAACCGGCCGGACTGTGTCTGCTAGTTTCTGGTTTGCTATCGGTAAGCCTAGTTTCCCGAAAATCCTGCTAAATCAAAACCTTCCGTCATAACGCTGTAGTCGCTCACCCGTCCAACCGCGCGGCAAGCCGCGGCAGGGGGCGACAATCGATTCCCGAAATGTGCTTTTCTCACATGCAAAACTTCTGAAGGAGAGCCCGAAGATGCGTCTAGCCAGTATCGCGAGCTTAACTCTGGCCGTGGCGTTCGCCTCAAACCTCAATTGGGTCGTGGCTCAACCCGCGACGATCAACTTTGAGCCGCCAACCTACACCACCGGCAATCTGATCGGCCAGGACGGCTGGGTCAAGAATGCTTACTACGGCACGCTCAACGGCGACGTCACGGTATCATCGTCGTCGCCGCTCGGAGGCGCCCAGTCCTTGTCGTATTCGCAAACGGTGGC
>JAICUM010000764.1 GCA_025935855.1 Pirellulales bacterium
CGGTACGCCCTGGAAGCGGCTCGGCAGGAAACCGCTGTGCCACTGACGTGACGAAATCGGCTGCGGCGGGCGGCTGTCGGCCAGGCTCCGCATGACGACGAAGCCCGGCAGATCTTCGCTCTCACTTCCCAGGCCGTAGGTGATCCAGGCGCCCATGCTCGGCCGGCCGGAGATGCTCGTGCCGGAGTTGATGAACGTCTGAGCGGGGTCGTGGTTGATCTGCTCGGTCTGCATCGAGCGGACGATGCAGATGTCGTCGGCGATTCTCGCGGTGTGCGGCAACAGCTCGCTGATGTTCTGCCCCGACTGGCCATGTTTAGCGAATTTGTGCAAGGGCCGCAGGCACTTCAGCTCGGCGCCTTGGAGCTGCGCGATGGGCTGGCCCTTCGTATAGGAATCCGGCATCGGCTTGCCGTGCATCTCGGCCAGCTTTGGTTTCTCGTCGAACGTTTCGAACTGCGATGGTCCGCCGGCCATGCACAGGAAAATGACCCGCTTGGCCGTGGGCTTGAAATGGAGTGGATGCACCACGCCGTGCGAGGCGCCGAGCGGGGTGGCGGTGGCAAAGCTTTCCTCTGCGGCGCCGAGGAGCGTGCGCTGCATGAGCCCGGCCAGTGCGGCGGCGCCAACGCCGATCGACGCGTTCGACAGAAACGTGCGGCGATTAACCAGGCGTTCAAGGGCGTCTTGATTGAATTGGTTCATATGTCAGCAAACCGCTCCGGCTCCCTCTCCGCCGAGGAGAAGGGACCGGAAGAATCTTAATCAAAATCTTTTGTATCAGTTTCGGGAAATGGTTTCGTTCAAGTTCAATAGCGCCCGCGTCACCGAGGTCCACGCCGCCAGTTCGGCGGTATTCTCGCCGTCGTCACGCTGGGAAATGCCCACCGACACCAGTTGGTTCGCGGCGTCGGGATGTTCGGCGTAGTGCTTGCGATGCTTGGCGAGCAGCTTTTTCAGCAGGCCTTGCTCTTCCGCCGTCAGCTGCCGGCCGGTCGCTGTTCGCCAGGCCCACTGCAGTCGCTGTTCGTCGGTGGAAGCCGCGGTCGTCAAGGTCCGCTCAGCCAGCGCGCGGGCGGCTTCGAGAAAGCTCGGATCGTTCAGCAGCACCAGCGCGGCGGTTGGCGTGTTGGAAATCGGCCGCTGGGCCGTACACTCCTCGCGCGTTGGGGCGTCAAACGCCAGCAGCCAGGGGTGCAAATACTGCCGCTGCCAGTGGACGTACACCGAACGGCGGAACTGCTCCCGATCCGGCGACGGCTGGTATTCACGCTCGGGAAAATTCAGCGGGGCGTAATACCCGGCGGGCTGATACGGCCGCGACACGCCGCCGCCGACCTGCTCGACCAACAAACCGCTGACCGCCAGCGCATTGTCGCGGATCTCCTCGGCATCGAGCCGGAATCGCGACTGCCGCGCCACCAATCGATTATCCGGATCGACGGCGTCGAGCTCCTTTCGCGGCAGCGAAGACTGCCGATAGGCGTTCGACGTGACTATCAACCGCACGAGGTGCTTCACGTCCCAGCCGCTGTCCATGAACTCGCAGGCGAGCCAGTCGAGCAGCTCCTCATTGCAGGGCCATTCGCCTTGCGAACCCATATCCAGCAGGACCTTCGACAAGCCGATGCCGTAGTAGCGCTGCCAGAGCCGATTGGCCACCACACGCGCGGTGAGCGGGTTGTCCTTCGACACGGTCCACTTGGCCAAGTCCAATCGCGTCGCGCGGCGGCCTTGCGTATCAATCTGCTTGAGAAAGTGCGGCACGTGCGGCTGCACCACGGCGCCCGACTCATCCATCCAGTTGCCGCGGGGCAGCACGTGAACGACGGCCGGCTCGATC
>JAICUM010000355.1 GCA_025935855.1 Pirellulales bacterium
CAAGCCCCCACTAGGCCGGCGCTTTCAACCTGGTCAATCAGGAAACCCCTCGGGAAGGCCCGCAGGTGCGCGCAGCCGTGCTCGGATCGTCAGGGAGGTCATGGCCGAAGTCCATGAGGTCGGCATCAGATCACTCCGGCGCAAGCTGACGACCCTCGATCTAATTTTGCTTCGGTTGCGCCAACGAGCGCTGTCTGGAGAACGTGACGCCATCCGACTCTTCCATCGCTATTTGGAAACATATGACCCGCAGCACGATGTCTAGCTCTGGGGGCGTTTGGTCAAAATCCGCTCCAGCCCGCAAGATCAAGATGGAGGAAGCTTCGGCATACGCTCGCCCGCACGCGGCATTGCGCGCCAGCAGAACTTATTTGTAGAAGTCACTCAGTACCCGGCTCACCTGCTGCAGAAGCAGAAGGTAGCGACGTCGCAAACGGGAAGGTCGAGCTACGCCCGCCAATGATTTCGTAACTGGCTGAAACCCCAGGCGGGCTTGGCAATCGGATCAGGGGCCAATCGGCTTTCATCTCTATAGAAGGCGCCCGCAACTGCAACGAGCTTCTCGCGGCCGCTAATGTGAACCCGCTGCTGGCGCCTATACTCTCGAGCGAGTGCAGCGCTACTGCGACGTCAGCCGGTCTAACGCCCAGCATCTGTGCACTTTCTTCGTTGGTAAGGGCTATGCATGCACGTAATCTCTCCGGGGCTGTCGCCCTCGTTGTACTCAGCCGTTACGTCGGTTGGAGCTAATAGGCGGGGCGGACGAAGCGAAGTCAGCGGTGGCCGTGCAAGCGGCTGCCACGTCTACGAGGAAGTGAGTGTAGATCGAGAGAGCCGCTCTCGCCGCGCGGGTCACTGAAAGGGCTCAGGCGGCTTGCCATCGTACCTTCTGACGCAGCCCATTCTGCTAGTGCTACTCAAAATGCTACAGGTGAGGGCGCCGATGGACACTCTAATGGGCGGGCCGCGGACTACCGGAAGTACGCCAACCAGGCTCGAGCAGACGCCGCCAAACCGCGTGACATGGGTGCGCGGAATCATATGTTGGAAACCAGCCTCCCCATGGGATGGGCGTACGAAGAGTTCGCAGACCTGCAATTGCCCGCCGGGAGCGGCTGCGAAAATGCTTTAGTTTTCTGTCTTGGGTAACTTCACGCCCCAGATATCCAGTGTGACTCGAGACATGACTTCGAATCCACCGATCATGTACCCTGATGCGTCAGCGCGGACCGTGCTGCCAACTTGGGAGAGTTTGAGGATCCAGCCGCCGCAGGCAGGACACGAATACGTCGTCACACGGCCAACAGAGATGGACATCCAGCTGAGCGGGCGCCGCGCTCTACAGCCGCAACATTTGGCCCGAATGCCAGAATCCCGCAATACCCTGCTGCGCAGGGAGACGTTCAAGATTTCGCTCAATGTAATGTGTCCGACGACTGGCGCCGAGAGCGCACGCCCGACGACGCGTTGCAATGTTGCTTCTACAATCTCGTCGTCGAGCGAACGCGCCCGTACGACCTCAGTCAGTTGGCAAAGAGCGTCATGGAGGACTCGGTCCAGATGGGCCGCCTTATCGAGGCCAATCGGCGAAAAAGCCGGATCGATCATGCGCAGGACGGCAAAGGCGTCACTGACAGAGCGAACCAGCACAGGCTCGGCCTTCCTGGCAAATAACTGATGTGCGGCGACGAGGCGATTGAAGGAGTATGCGGGTTCCGTGGGCGCAACGATCACGCGTTGATGGCCGGTTAGAATGCCAGGCTGATGGGCACGCTGGATAAGGAGGTCGAGGGGGACATCGATAGAGTCGACCGCCGAGAAGTCCATTAGACCGCGGGCCAACCCGTTCTTGGCTACAAATCGACGTACGGCATTGTCTCGAAGCTCGATGTCGGCGCGCGAGTAAGTGCCGGAAAAGCGGGACAACAGGACGCTGTGCTTTGCATCGTACGCAAGGTCGAACATGGCAACCCACTGGAGGTTTTCACTACTATCAACGCGCCTTTGTTTTAGGCAGAGAGCGCGGCTTTCCTTTGTCCGCCGCGGAGGCTTCAGGCGGCTCAGCATAGCTGAGGTTGCCCCTCTGCTGCCGCCTTTCTATTCGATCACGTGATCGGCTTGGGCGAGCACGAGAGCGGGCAGGGTGATACCAAGCGCGCGAGCGGTCTGCTGGTTGATGACCAGCTTGAAGCGCGACGCTTCCTGTAGAGGCAAATCGGCGATTCTGGTGCCTTTCAGAATTCTGCTGGTATAGCTGGCGACTGTCCGCTCGATGTCGGCCTCATCGGCATGGTTGGCGAAGAGACCGCCAAGCTCTGCAAACTCTGGCGCTGGGGAGACCGCGGGTAGCCGGATAGCGAGGGCCAGTCGCGCCGCATCCTTGATCGGCAGGCTAGGCTGAACGACCAGAGCGTCGGGTCGCCGCTCGGCGAGCTTTTTGAATGCAAGCTCAAGCTCGGACGGCGCTTTGATCATGACGGGCTCGAGTTCGAGGCCCTGGACATGGGCAGCGTTCTCGAGTTGGCGCCGGAAGGGAAGCGAAAAGGGATCGGGTGCATTGCAGAACGCCCCGATGCGGCGAGCAGACGGGAGCACGTCGTGGATCAGCTGGACTTCCTTTCCGGCGAGAGCCGCTCCTCCGCGGCCTACGCCGGTGATGTTTCCAGTGGGATGAGTGAAGTTGCCGACGATGCCGGCCTCGATAGCGCCGCCAGTAAAGACTATGGGAATGGTCGACGTCGCCTTGTGCGCGGCGTTGATGGCGGGCGTGAAGTACGCCACCAGCACGTCCACGTTCAGCTTCACCAGTTCGGCGGCAAGTGTACTAAGGCGGCTTAAATCTGACCCAGCGGAGCGATACTCATATTTAATGGATTTGCCTTCGGTCCAGCCCAACTCAGCCATGGACTTGCGGAAGTAGGTCCAGTCCGGCTCACAGGCGCCCGGGGCCAGCCAGCCGACGTGCGCGACCTTCCCAGATTGCGCGCGACCTGCGGCTGGCCATGCCGCCATGTTGCCGGCAAACCCTACAATGAAGTTGCGCCGTCTCATGTCGTCTCCCGCAACACACTAGAACCGACACGGCGAGTAAATGCCGCGGCCATTCTCGTTTACGATCTTACAGTGCACTCTCCCTGCGACCAAAGCAGCGACTTGTCCCAGTCCAGGCCTACAAGTTAGTGGCGCTCGGCCTCGGTAGCCGGCAGGCACAGCGCCGTTCAGCAGCCATGGGCCCGCAAAAAGGCAAGCGTCCGTTGCCAGGCGTTAGCTTGTGTACATGCGCAAAATTCGCATATAATTCCGGCAATAATTGCCGATTACTCACTTCAACTGACAATATGAGGAATCATGCCGCGAGTTCTGTCGCTAAAAGTCATTCAACGTCGAATTCGCAATCTTCAAGCCGAGGCCGATAAGATCCAAAACGCCGAGAAGCGGGGTATCAAGCAGCTCCGGGCGGTACTGAAGAAGTTCAAGCTCGGCCTTCCGGATGTTAAGGTCGCTCTTAGCGGGCAGAAGCACCAGGCCAGCAAGCTTACGGGCCGCAAGGTCAAGCCGAAGTACCGCAACCCCGACAAGCGCACCGAAACCTGGACCGGCCGCGGACGCATGCCGACCTGGATGGCAGCCATGGTGAAGAAGGGCAAGAAGCCAACCGACTTCCTGATCAAGCAGGGCTAAGGTCAGTCCCTGAAAGATTCGGAGTAGTCTACGGGAGACAAAGCCGTACAACCACCAGGGCTCCGAGCGCGCAGCAAACGCCGAGCACGGCGACCGTTAACCAGAAACGGAACACCTCTGAGCGCCTAAATCGCTGCCGCCCGGAAGCCGTGCAGCTTAGCCGCTGAGCGGCGCTGCCGACGACCTCGCAGAAGTCGCGGTGCGCGTCCTTCTGACGGTGCCCCGCTTGGATGCAATGGCCGCCATCTGGCGATAGCGGCGCGCCACATCGCGCATCAGCCGTCTGGCTTCGGCGCTGGTCATAGTCTTCGCCTTGCCGCGTGCTTCCTTCGCCTTGCGTTCCCAATATTGGGAAGACAGCGCTTCTATGTTCATGATCGAGCCCCACCTCAGCAAACGGTGTAGCAACGTCCCTCCAACGTCCCGCCACCGTGACAAGCAAGACTAAAGCATACGACTCGGCTTTAGTGTGGCGCAAGACACATACAGGCGAGGCACTCGCTGCCAAGGCCCACCCTCGCCGGTGGGCCGAAGTACTGATGGACAATGCAAAGTTGGACGTCCGTCTTAAGACTACGGAGACACGGTCCGCCGTTGCCGATCGGCACAACCTTCCCCTTGGCCGTGCTGCGGGCCCGCCGCTTCTCGAGCACCTCGCCGCGCTTAGGCCACCGCTTTCTTCTCCGGCTTCACGGCGGTCCTATCTTCAGAACATCATCCTGCGCCGGCTTCTGCATCTCCGGCACGTTCTCGACAGAACTGCCCTTGCCATAGATCGACGTTCTCGGCCTCATTAGCAGAACTGGCATAGCTTGCTCGTGGACGGGCTGGACGACGCCGTTCGGCCCGGTGGTCATGGCAACGATGCTCGCGATCGAGCCACTGCTGCACTGGGCTTTATTGAGTGTTCGGAAGTTCGTTCCCCGGTTGGCGCCGGGCTTGTATTTGGGAAATCCCCACAGCATGTCCTCGCGCACGATGTGCTCTCCGTTCTGCACCGTGCGCGCGTTGATTGGGGTAGACGTCCTCGATCGGCTCGTTCTGCTGGCGCTCTTCCCACTCGGTCCAGGTGGTACCGATGAACTGGAAAAACAGCTGGAGCGCCCGCATCTCCTCGGCGGTCATCTTGTAGGTGTAGAGGTTGCACATGGCCGATAGGATGTCGGGCCACCGCTTGCGAGGGAGTGGGGGCCTAGTCGGATCGCGCCCGCCGCAGGGCCTCTCCTAGGTGCTCTTGCTGCTCAGCCCACCGCTTGTTCTCGGCTTCCAACTTGCCATCTAAGGCAGCGCGGGCCTTCTCGAGGGCGGCCACCGTCCTTTTGTGAGCCCCGGCTGCCGCTTCGAGCGCGGCCTCAGCGGTGGCCACGGCGCGCTCGCGATGCTCGCCTTCCTTCTCGCGCGCCGCTTGTTCCCGCTTGGCCTCGCGGTCGCGCTGCTTCTGCTCCCGTTGGTACTTTGCAGCCGCCTCGCGGGCTGCTTTTGCATCGATCGGCACTGCATGTGGTTTGGAGGTTGGGGGCCTGTGTTTTGCCGGTCCTTCGACGACGTTGGCGAAGTTGCGGGGAAGGCTGGCGTGTTCCATGAACGGCGCACTGGTCCCAACCGGGCGCCGG
>JAICUM010000587.1 GCA_025935855.1 Pirellulales bacterium
GACAAAAAACCCTTTGACGCGACAAATCGAACTACTTCCTGCTCCTCGTCTCCCCAGCGCCCCGCGCCTTCGCCCCACGATAATCCTTCCACAACCACTGAAGCGCCTCCGGCAGCGTCTTCTCCTTCACCGACCGGTCGCAGTGCGTCGCGTTCTTCGCGAACACAAACTGATAGTGGTACCCCTTAGCCGCGAGCGACTTCGCCATGTTCTCGTTCGCAATGACCCAGTCGTGCATCCCGTCGTGCATCGAGTTCGGGTTCAGCAAATCCTTGTCACCCACCTCCAGCCAAATCCGAATCGGCTTCGCCGGGCTCTCCGCGATCAAGTGCTCGTGAAACTCCCACGCCCCGTGCGGCGTCTCATCGCTCGGTGGCCACTGCTGGTTCACATACGTCCCCGAGTACGACAGCACCCGGTGGTACAAATCCGGCCGGTACCATGCCATGATCATCGCGCATGCCGCTCCGGAGCTGCAGCCCATCGTCGCCCGCCCATTGGGATCTTTCGTCAGCTTCACATGGCACTGAGCCTCGACCATCGGCAGCACTTCCGTCTCGACGAACTCGGCATACTTGCCGCTCATCGTGTCGTATTCCAGCCCGCGCTCGCTCCCCTGAGCATCGCCGCCGCCGTTGCCGATCGAGATCGCCACCATCGCGGGAACTTTGCGCTTGGCAATCAAATTATCGAGCACCGTGAACAGCAGCTGGTCCGGCCCGTCCGCTCCTACAATGAACGGCGCCTCGACGCCTTTCGCGAGCTGCTTCGGCACATACACGGCCACCTTCCGCGTGTAGGGCGCTGCATGGCTCGTCGTCACCACCAGCTTCGCCGGGTCCTTTGGATCAGGCGTCCCGAACGTATCCGCGTCCCGCGCGATCCCCGGGTAGAGCTTGCTGTTCGCCGAGTTCATCGTGAAGTTGAACACCATCCCATGCGGCACGCGCGGCTGGTCGCCCGCCTCCAGCGCCGCCTTGTCCGTCGGCCCGATAATGAAGTTCCCCTCCGTATCCGCGGGGGGCACAGCTCCATCGGCCAGCTCCTTCGCCTCGACATAACCCGCCGCATGCGGATCACGCGCCGACGGCGTCGGCCGCTTCAGCGGCGCCCCGTCCGCCTGCCGGACTGCAACGATCGAAAGCGCCGCCCACAAAACCACCCGCCTTCTGCCATTCATAAAGATCTCGTTCGCTGTTGAAGTTTCTTCGACGCCGGGACTATTAGACCAGTCACAAACGGCTAAGATGATCCCATCGCACTCGCTTGTCAAAACACAACTTCTAACGATCAAGGAACACATCATGGCCAAAAAGAAAGTCGCCAAGAAAGCCACGGATGCCGTCGAAGGGGCCGCCGAAAACCTCCCGCCGGTTTCCAAGCAAACCGCCCGCGGCATCGGCGGCGCCGTCATCGGCGGCCTGGTCGCCGGCCCCGTCGGCGCGGTGATCGGCGGCGTCGCCGGCGCCATGATCGGCAAACCCGCAGCAGGGCAGGGCGGCGCCAAGAAGGGAACGAAACGATCGAAGTCCGCTGCGGCCGCCCAAGAGGAAATGAAAGGCTTAACCGCAGCCGCGAGCGCACCAGCCCCCAAGAAAGCCAAGAAGGCCAAAAAGTCAGCGCCGAAGAGCCCGACCGCCAAAAAGAAAACGTCTTCACCGCCAAAGAAAAAATCCGCGACGAAAAAAGCGGCCAAGAAAAAATCCGCCAAGCGGCCAAAAGCAGCCCCCGCCAAGAAGAAGGCGAAAAAGAAAGCGGCAAAAAAGTAGCCTCTTCACTCCGCGTCAAGAAGTTTTCGACGCGGTAAGCGATTCAATTCTTTTCACATCGCCACTAGCAGTGCTAGCGCGTGCGTTGCTAGCGGTTCCCTGATAACAACGCAGCGAATGTACGCGATTTAGCGAAACGTCCGATAAGGACTTCATCGGGCAATGGACTGCCCCTTGCGCTATCGGTCTCGCCACGGGGCAAGGACTCGCCCATGAAACGCTTCTCCGCACCCGCGCTCCTGGCAGGCCTTTTCGTCGGCTTGATACTTAGCGCCGTTTCGCGCGCCCGCGCACAACAATTCGCCGACCCTCAAGCGCTCCCCGAACCGAGCATTCTCACAGCGGGCCCGAGCGATCAGGAATACCAGCAACTCCTCAACCGCCTCCGCACCGCCGAGACGCGCATCGATCAACTCGAAAAAAGGTCTGTCAGCGACCCGCCTGCCGAGCCGCCCGCGGTGGGTATTCTGGCAAATCCTGCAGCCGCGTCCGCCAACCCCGCCCTCGATCAGCGCCTCGACGCTCTCGAAAAAGCAGCCGCCGACGCCGCCAAGAAGTCCAAATTCCCCGCCGTCAAACTCACCGGCTTCTTCCACCTCGACGGCGGCGACTTCAATCAGGACGCCGCCAACACCGCGAACCTCGGCGATCTCCAAAACGGCGTTGGCTTCCGCCGCGCCCGTCTGGCGGCCGTCGGCAATCTCTCCGAATTCACCGCCTACTCGCTGGAGATGGACTTCGCCACCGCCGGCCGGCCGAGCTTCTTCGATGTGTGGGCCGAGCAGCAGCAACTCCCTTTCCTAGGGAACCTGCGCATCGGCCACTTCCGCGTTCCAACCTCCATGGACGCCTGGAACTCGGTCCGCCAACTGTGGCTGCTCGAGCGCTCACTTCCGTTCCAAGCGTTTGACCCCTTCCGCCGCGTCGGCGTCATGGCCTACGACAAGTCCGACGACGAAATGTGGACCTGGGCCTACGGCGTTTACCGCACCGGCGGCTTCCAGAACGCGCCCATCGGCGACTCACGCTTTGCCACTGACATCGGCGATAACGGTGGCGTCTCGGGCGCAATGCGCGCCACCCACTTGCTCTACTACGACGAAGCCGCCGAGGGTCGCTACCTGCTGCACGTTGGCGGCCACTTCAACTACAGCCGGAACACCGGCAGCAGCACCACGGCGCCATTCTACGAAGCCCGCGCGATTCCCGAATTCTTCGTAGGGGACCCCGCCGGCGGCGGCGCCACCGCCGTCGGCACGCCATCCTTCGCCGACACCGGCCGCCTCGCC
>JAICUM010000473.1 GCA_025935855.1 Pirellulales bacterium
CGCCGGAGGCCAGCGCCATTTCCTCGACGACGTTCAGCACCCGGCGTTCGACGGGGTCTTTGGTGTCCGGGAAAATTCGCCGGCCGCCCAAGTGCTCGGCCACGACATGCCCGCCGCCGCTCAGTTGGGCGGTTTTATAGAGGCTGCCCAGCCCAATCAGCAGTAGCGACGCGCCGCCCGCCATCAGCGGCACGGCCACGTTGTCCGATGGCCCGCCTTGCGGCGACCACAAGCTCACCTCCTGCCGCGGCCATAGCTGACCCTCATTCACGCCAATCCATGCCACGAGCATCGTCGCGCCCACGATGCTGACGACGGCCAGCGTAAACAGCACGACCAGCCGCCTGGTGCTCCGCCGCGCCTCGTCCTGCCGCTCAAAAAAATCGGTGGCCATGAGAAAAGGCTGTAGTCTGTAGGCTGGAGGCTGGAGGCCTAAAGAAAAAAATGCTGTGCTGAAGCTGCATTCCCTACAGCCTAGAGTCTCCAGCCTACAGCCTAAAACGCCACCTTCGGAGCCTCGACAATCTTCTCCCGATCGGCGTATTCCAACAGCTCCGCGTCCTGCGCGTGGCCGAACATGTTCGCGAAGAACACCGGCGGGAACGACTGGCGATACATGTTGTATTGCATCACCGAGTCGTTGTACGCCTGACGGGCGAAGGCCACCTTGTTTTCGGTCGAGGTCAGCTCTTCGGTAAGCTGCATCATGTTCTGGTTGGCCTTCAAATCCGGATACGCCTCGGACAGCGCGAACAACCGGCCGAGCGTGCCGCTGAGCGTGTTTTCCGCACTTGCCAATTGCTGCATCGCCGCGGGATCGCCCGGCTTGGCGGCCGCCGCCTGCAGCCCGCCGACCGCCTGATTGCGGGCCTTGATCACCGCTTCGAGCGTCTCGCGCTCGTGCTTCATGTAGCCTTTGACGGTCTCGACCAGGTTCGGAATCAGGTCGTACCGCCGCTTGAGCTGCACCTCGATCTGCGCGAAGGCGTTCTCCAGCCGATTCCGCAATCGCACGAGCGTGTTGTACACGCCCACGCCGTACATCAAAAGGAGCAACACCACGACGCCGACCACAATCAGCGCCACCGCCCCCGTGCTCAGGTCCATGCCGGTGTCCTTTGAGTTGAATCAGTTCGCCACGAATGAGAAAAGAAAAGTCTTTTTTGCCGCGAATCACGCGAATCTACGCGAATCTGTGAAAACAAAGTAGAGAATAAACAGGAGCTAACAGAGGAAACAGAGAGCGAACATATTCTACTCTTTCCTCTCTGTTCCCTCTGTTACCTCCTGTTCACGTAGATCATTTCCTCATATCGCGACGATTCGCGATCCTTAACGGCAAAAACTGCTTTCTCCCAGCCTATTCGCTCACGCGTTCGGGTCCTTGGCACGTTCGATATATTCCCCAGTGCGGGTATCGACCCGTAGCCAGTCGCCGATGTTCACGAACGCCGGCGCCAGAATTTCTGCCCCAGTTTCCAGCTTGCAGGGCTTGGTTACATTGGTGGCCGTATTCCCTCGGGCGCCCGGCTCGCAGTATTCCACTTTCAGGACGACATGGTTCGGCGGCGTCACGGCAATCGCCTGGCCGTTATAAATCATGAGCTGGCAGTCCATGTTCTCCTTCAGGAACTTCCAGGCGTCGCCCACCGCCTCAGCGGACATTTCGTATTGCTCGTAGTCGTCGTTCTTCATGAAGACGAAATCCTCGCCCTGCCGGTAAAGGTACTGGGCGGTGAATTCGGAGACGTCCGCCGATTCCAGCGTCTGGCCGGCCCGGTACGTTTTGTCCACCACGGTGCCCCGCAGCAGGTTCCGCAGTTTGCACTCGTACAGGGCGTTGCCTTTGCCCGGCTTGCGGAAGTTCATTTCAATCATCAAATAAGGAGTGCCTTCGATCTGAACCTTCAGCCCCTTACGAAAATCGCTTGTCGTGTAAGTCGCCACAGATTTTGCTTCCTGTTAACTTCCCCTCCCTTGAAGGGAGGGGCTAGGGGAGGGATTAATAGACGGTCCGGCCGCCCCTAGCGATTCCACTTTCCCAGTGCCGAATTGAGCATTCTAGCCTCCCCCCAATCCGCTGTCCGCCCCCGTTCTGACCGGCCCGTCGCGGCCTGGCAGCTCGAATTGCGCCAAGCCATCCGCGACCCCGAGGTGCTTCTCAGCGTGCTGCGCTTAGAGGCCGCTTGCGCCTTAGCGGCAGGGCAATTCCCGCTGTTCGTCCCCCCCAGCTACCTCGCCCGCATCGAGCACGGCAATCCCGCCGACCCGCTGCTGCGCCAGGTCTGGCCCGCCGCCGAAGAGGACACTCCATCGCCCGGCTTCACGGCCGACCCAGTCCACGACGCCCAGTCCGCGCTCCAGCCGGGCCTGCTCAAGAAATACGCCGGCCGCGCCCTGATGGTCGTCACCGGCGCCTGCGCCATCCACTGCCGCTACTGCTTCCGCCGGCACTTTCCGTATGACGAAACGCCGCCGAGCGAAGCCGCCTGGAGCAACTCGCTCCAGGCCATTGCACAAGACAGCTCGATCGAAGAAATCATCCTCAGCGGCGGCGATCCGCTAACCGTCACTGACGAACGGCTCGCCTGGCTCATCAATCGGCTGGCCGATATTCCACACCTCAAGCGGCTACGGGTTCACACGCGTCTACCGATCATGATCCCTTCACGCGCGACGAAGGATTTACTTGAATGCCTGACCGGCACGCGACTTACGCCGATTATGGTCATCCACGCCAACCATGCCCAAGAATTAGATGATGCGGTCGCCGACTCGCTTGATCGTCTCCGACGCGCCGGCGTCCTACTACTCAATCAAGCGGTGCTGCTCCGTGGCGTCAACGACTCGCTCGAGGCTCAGGCTGAGCTCAACCTCCGCCTCATCGATCTTGGCGTGACGCCCTACTACCTCCACCAACTCGACCGCGTTCAAGGCGCCGCCCACTTTGAAGTGCCGATCGATGAAGGCCGCCGGATCATGGCAGAGCTCCGCCGCCGCCTCCCCGGCTACGCCGTTCCGCGATACGTTCAAGAGATTCCCGGTGAGTTTCACAAAGCCGTTTTGTAGCTTTCAATGGAAGTTTTGGAAGAGTTACTAGCTCAGATACAAGCTGCATTCGCCGGAGTCCCTCGGCCTGAGCAGTTTACAAATTACAAGCATTGCGAAGAGTGCTGTGAGCATAACGACACGCTTCGACGGCATACTCCCGACACACTTACGCTGAAAGAAGTTGGCAATCCTGGGTGGGATCCCATCTGTTTCACGCTGCCAGAAGCATTTCAGTATTTTCTGCCCGGTCTTATTCGGTTGGCCAATGCCGCGCCGTATGACTATTTGGATCAGTTGCTTTTCCATCTCACCTACCAGAGTGATCGAGTGCAATCGCTCTCGATACCCCAAAAGCGGGCAATTCTCGCATGGCTAATGGCAATGGACGCTGAATACAAGATAGCGGCTGGTGAAGATCCGACGGCCAATTCGATGCAGCTGGCTCTACAATATCTTCAAGCTTAGGGTGATGTACTTGCAGCGATGGTAAGCCCCTTCAATCTTGTGGCCATCGAATCGCTGCGGCGTGAGCTGCGGCTTGAGCCGCAGGCGCTGCGGCGGTTTCGCAACGCGCTGCTCAAGCATGGTCGCGGCGACGAGGATGCGCTCGCCGAGTTGCCGGCGGATACACGCCGAGCATTCGCTGACCGCGTCGATCTACATGCGCTAGAACTTCACAGCCGCAGCGATTCGCAGCACGACGGCGCCACCAAGCTGCTGTTTCGCACTCGCCGCGGGATGCTCGTCGAGTCAGTCATTCTCCGCATCGCCACCGGCCGCACGACGCTATGCGTCTCCAGCCAGGTCGGCTGCGCGGCGGCATGCGACTTCTGCGCCACCGGCAAGATGGGCATCGCTCAGAACCTCTCGCCCGCCGAAATCCTCGACCAAGTCGTCCAGGCGAGGCAGGCTTTAGCCGCCGAGGGCCGCACGCTGCGCAACCTCGTCTTCATGGGTATGGGCGAGCCATTTCACAACGAGGAGAAC
>JAICUM010000187.1 GCA_025935855.1 Pirellulales bacterium
CTCGGCACGCTGATGGACCTGGTGGCCGGCGACAGCGGCGACCCGTCGCTGGCCGCCGAAGGGAGCGAGCAGAGCGCGTGGGTCCGCGGCGAGGTCGAAGCCTTGCCCGAGCCGCTTCGCAACGCCGTGAACCTGGTTTACTTCAAGGGGATGAAGTACCGTGACGCAGCCAAGGTCATGTCGGTGCCGGTCGGAACGGTCAAAAGCCGCCTCCACGCCGCCATCCAGCGCCTCGGCCAATCATGGCGCGAATGGCAACCGGCCAGCCGCTCGTAATATCGCCGTCCGCATTTCCCAGCGCATTCGCAACAAGCCTGCCGCCCCGCGCGGCAGGCTTGTTTCATTTAGCCAGAGAGAAACGGGTGCCATGCCCACGGAGGTCCGCCGACGTGGGCATGCCCTTCGATTGAGCACATGCCCACGCAGACGTGGGCATGGCGCCCGTCAGTTTTGTACATCCCCTTCCCTCACCGCGACGGAGCCGCCGCGATGACTGAAGAACTTTTCGCCTACCTGATGGACGACCTGCCGGCCGACCGCCGCGCCGAAGTCGAAGCCAAACTCGCCGCCGACCCCGCCTGGCAGGCGGAGCTCGAGCGCCTCCGGCAGTGCCTCGCCGAAAGCGCCAATCCTTGCGACTGCCTCGCCGAAGAAGAACCGCCTGCCGACCTGGTCAAACGCACCTGCTGCCTGGTGGAAAAAATCAGCGATCACCCCGGCGCCTCCGCTCCCAAGCCACCCAATAAATCCCGCCGCGCGCTGGCGGCCTTCACCGCCGCCTCGCCCTGCCATGGTCCGCACGGCCGCCGCTGGAACGTCGCCGACATCACCGTCGGCAGCGCCGTCGCCTTGATGGTCGCTTCGCTCATGTTTCCCGCCCTCTTTGAAACACGCGCCGCCGCCCGCCGCGCCACCTGCCAGGACAATCTGCGAACCTTCGGCACGGCGCTGTTCGACTACCAGCAAGCCCGCGACCAACAATTACCGCCTGTTCGGCCCGGCGAAACCGCCGGCACGTATGCGCTGCAGCTCGTCAAAAGCGGCGTCGTCACGCCCAATCAACTTCAGCAAATCCTCGTCTGCCCCGAATCGCCGCTCGCCGACCAGGTCTTCGCCGGGCGAGTGGTGATCGTCGTACCGCGCCGCGATCAATTGAAAAACCTCTCCGCCGCACGTCAGCGTGAGCTCATGCGGCTCATCGGCGGCAGCTACGCCTACCGCATGGGCTATCGCGACGAAAACGGCGACTACCGCCAGGTGCCGTTCACCGGCCAGGCGCGTTCGCCGCTCATGGCCGATGCTCCCAGCGCCTCCGAAGCCGGCCTCCGCAGCGCCAACCACCAGGGCAACGGCCTGAACGTGATCGACCAGAACATGCAAGTCCGCTTCCAGACCGGCTGCATGCTCGAGGGGGACAACGTCTACACCAACGACGACGGCGAGCAAGCCGCCGGCCTCGACGCCCAAGACATCGTCCTCGGCCCCAGCGACATCGGCCCCGAAGGCCGTCTCTTCCAGCTAGCCCCGATTCGCTAGCAGTAGGTCCCTTCTACTCTCAAGGGACCTCAGTTTTCTTCGCTCGCGACCTCTGTTGCGACGCCCTGCCCGCCCCTGCTATCCTCCGCGGCCCAAATCCGCGCCATCGCTCCGCCAGGATAGCCCCATGCTCCGGATCCCACGATTCGCCTTCCCCATCGCTTGTCGCAGATCCGCGGCGGCGGGCGTCTTCGCTTCGCTCTTCTTCACGACGCTGATCTCCCCCTCCGCCCGCGCCGACGAAGGCGAAGCCCAATGGATCTGGTCCCCCGCCCAACCCAAAGGCGAAGCCCCCCTCGGCGATTGCTACTTCCGCAAAACCTTCGACCTCGCCGACATCGAAGAAGCCCAAGTCCACATCACTGCCGACAACCAGTTCGAGCTGTTCATCAACGGCCAGTCCGCCGCCAAAGGCGTCGATTGGCGCCAGATGCAGCAGCACGACGTCTCGAAGCTCCTGCACAAAGGCCGCAACGTCGTCGCCGTCCGCGTCACCAATCTTGAACCCGGCGCCGCCGGCCTCGCGGTGCGCGTCATCATCAAACAAACCGGCGACACCTACCAAGGCTTCTCCACCGACGCCACCTGGAAAACCAGCGTCCGCCAATTTGCCAACTGGAACCTCCCGCAATTCAATGACAACGACTGGGTGGCCGCCGCCAGCTACGGCCGCCTCGGCGACACCCTCCCCTGGGGCAACGAAGTGGTCATCGACGGCCTCGGCGCCCGCTTCATCGTCGAGCAGGACTTCGAGGTCGAGCGCATCATGCGCGACGAGGAAGTCGGCTCGCTCATCGCCATGACCTTCGACGCCCACGGTAACATCCTCTGCTCCCGCGAAGGCGGCCACCTGATGCTCCTCTCGGACGCCAACAACGACGGCGTCCACGACCGCGTGACCACCTACTGCGACAAAATCCAAAACGCCCAAGGCATCCTCGCCCTCGGCACGCGCGTGTTCGTCGTCGGCGATGGCCCCGAGGGCATGGCCCTCTACCGCCTCCGCGATACCGACCGCAACGGCCAGGCCGATGAAGTCGCCCGCCTCATCTCCTTCAAAGGCTCCAAAGGCGAGCACGGCGCCCACGCCGTCCGCCTCGGCCCCGACGGCCTCATCTACGTCATCGTCGGCAATTTCACCCGCGCCGACGCCGGCCCGGCGGGCCTCACCGCCCGCAGTCCCTACCGCCTCCCCTACGAAGGCGATCTCATCCAGCCGAAGTTCGAAGATCCAGGCGGCCACGCCGTCGGCATCCCGGCGCCCGGCGGCACCGTCATTCGCACCGACGCCAATGGCAGCTTCGTCGAGCTGGTCGCCGGCGGCTTCCGCAATCCCTACGACTTCGCCTTCAGCCCCGAGGGCGAGCTCTTCACCTACGACGCCGACATGGAATGGGACCGCGGCGCCCCCTGGTACCGCCCCACGCGCGTCAACCACGTCACCGCCGGCGCCGAATTCGGCTGGCGCTCCGGCTGGTCCAAGTGGCCTGAATACTACATCGACAGCCTCCCCGCGACCTGCAACGTCGGCCCCGGCTCGCCCACGGGCCTGGAGTTCTACGACCATTACGCCTACCCGGCGAAGTACCGCGGCGCGCTCTTCGGCTGCGACTGGGCCACCGGACGCATCCACGCCTTCACGTTCGAGCGAAACGGCGCCACGTACGTCGCCAAGGACCAAATCTTTCTCGAAGGCCGCCCGCTGAACGCCACCGACTGCGCCGTCGGCCCCGACGGCTCGCTCTACTTCTCCACCGGCGGCCGCGGCACCGACGGCGGCATCTACCGCGTCCGCTACACCGGCACGCTTGAACCCGAAATCGCCGACATGGGCCAAGGCATCGAACGCGCCCTCCGCCAACCGCAGCTCGACGCCGATTGGGCCCGCGCGAAAATCGCCGCCGTGAAGCAAGCCCTCGGCGGCAAGTGGGAATTTGAAGTGGTGAGCGTCGCCCAAGATCCGCAGCGCTCAGCCCACGCCCGCGAACGCGCCCTTGACCTCATGACCTTCTTCGGCCCAAGACCCGGCGACGAGCTGCTCACCAAACTCGCCACCGACGCCCAGCCGGCCATCCGCGCGAAGGCCGCCCGCCTGCTCTACCAAAGCGACGCCCCCGCCGCGCGCACCACGCTCACGCATCTGCTCAAGGACACCGACGCGCTCGTCCGCCGCACCGCTTGCGAATCCCTCGAACGCCGCGGCCCGCTCCCCGACGCCGCCGCCGTCTTGCCGCTTCTGGCCGACCAGGACCGCTACGTCGCTTTCGCCGCCCGCCGCCTGATCGAGCTCATCCCCGTCAACGACTGGGCCCCGCAGATCCTCCGCGACACGCGCCCGCTATCCTTCTCAAACGGCGCCGTCGCCCTCTTGAACGTCGAACGCCGCCCCGCCACCTCGAAGGCCATCATCGAACGCGCCCAGCGCATGTTGCAGGCCAACCCCGCCGACCCCGACCGCGTCGCCCTGCTCCGCACGATCGAGCTCGCCCTGTATCATGGCAAGCTCACGCCCGAATCCATTCCGTCACTCGCCCCGCAACTTCTCACGCTCTACCCGACGACGGATTCCCCCTCAAACCGCGAGCTAGTCCGCCTCCTCACCTTCCTCCACCCCGAAGGCGCCGCCCAAAAATTCGCCTCCCAATTGACCCCGGCCCCGGCGTCGGCCGCTTCAGCGGTCAGCGCGAATGACGCCCAATCAATCCCCTTCCAAGACCGCCTCCACATCGCCGCCCACGCCTCTCGCCTCCCCACCGGCTGGACCGCCGACACCAAACTCACGCTCCTGAAGTTCTACGAACAAGCCCGCACCGTCCAAGGCGGCTACAGCGTCGACAAATACGTCGAAGTCTTCACCCGCGAATTCCTCGCCAACCTCTCGCTCGAAGAGCGCGGCCACCTCATCGCCGGCGGCGAAAAATGGCCCGGCACGGCCCTCTCCGCCCTCGCCAGCCTCCCCAAAGAACCCGGCGCCGACATCCTCGCCATCACCCGCGAGCTCGACCAGAAAATCGCCCCCCGCTGCGCCCGCAGCGACCTCTTCCGCCGCCTCCGCGTCGGCACAATCGCCGTCCTCGGCACGACCGAGGAACCCGAGTCGCAGGAGTACCTGCGCAGCGTGTACCGCAACGAACCCGAATCCCGCGACCCGGTCGCCATGAGCCTCGCCCAGCATCCCGACGGCGAGAACTGGAAGTACCTCGTCGATTCACTCAAGACCGCCCAAGGCGCCGCCGCGCAAGAGATCCTCGCCGCGCTCGCTAAAGTCGATCAGCGTCCCACCGAAGCCGCCCCCTACCGCAACGTCATCCTGCTCGGCCTCACCCTCGCCGACAACGGCGCCCCCCAAGCCCTCACCCTCCTAACCCACTGGAAAGGCAATAACCCCGACCAAGCCTGGTCGGGGCAGCCCCACGAGCCATCGTCGCCAACAAATCAACCGTCGCGCGATTGGCCCACCGCCTTCACCCCCTGGCAGCGCTGGTACGCCCAAAAATTCCCCACCGCTCCGCCCGCCGAACCCATCGCCGACGCCGGCCGCGACAAATGGAGCTCCGACGAGTTGCTCACCTTCCTCACCTCCGACGCCGGCAACGACGGCGACCCCGGCCGCGGCGAGCTCGTCTTCAGCAAAGCCCAGTGCGCCGCCTGCCACCGCGTCGCCGGCCTCGGCGAAACTGTCGGCCCCGACCTCACCACGGTCGCTCGCCGTTTTCAGCGCAAAGAAATCCTGCGATCAATCGTGAGCCCCTCGCACGACATTTCCGATCAGTACGCTAGTCGCGTCGTCCTCGCCGGCGGCAAAACCTACGCCGGCCTCGTGGCCGAGCACGGCAGCACCGTCACCGTGCTCCTCTCCACTGGCAAGAAAATCGAGCTCAGCAAAGCCGACGTCGACGAGATCAAGCCATCGAACATCTCCGCGATGCCCACCGGCCTCTTGAACCCGCTCACCCTCGAAGAAGTCGCCGACCTCTTCGCCTACCTCAACGCCGCCGCCACAAAATCCGAAATCGCGAAGCGCGACGCCACCGAAAAGAAATAGCCCGCGGATAAGCACGGATTAAACGGATTCCCGCGGATCAGAAAAAAGCCGTTTAGCCGCGACCCGAAGGTCCGCCGCAGGGGATCGCGTTTCTACGCTCCAATCAAAGAATCTAACAAGAGGAAGCAGAGCGAACAGAGAAAACAACAAGCGCAATATCTCTTTTGGCTCCAACCTTTTCCTCTCTGTTCCCTCTGTTCCTTCTTCATATAACGGGCAACTGCGCGCCATGGCATGCAGCCATGACCTTCATCCGCGAACATCCGCCCAATCCGCGTTCATCCGCGGCCTGTTTCGAGCGTATCACCCCGAGCTCACCGCAAAGTCCGTCAAATAAACCCCTACCACCGGCGCCGGCAGCGGCATCCGCTTCAGCCGCTGCATGATCAGCTTCTGCACTCGAGTGAGCTTCGGCTCCGCCAGGTCCTTGAAATCCGCCATCCGCACCGCCGTGATCGCCTGATCCCGCAGCCGATGCCGCCACTCGGCCATCTGCGCCATCGTCGCTTCGCTCGTCCCCGGCGCCAGCGCCAGCTGCAGCATGAACCGGATGTTCGCCATCTCGTTGTGCGTCGGCCGGAAGTTTTTCAAATCAAACTCGCCCAAGTCCAGCACCCGCGGCAGCTTCGGGTCCACCGGCGCCGAGGCCTCCTTACCCTCCTTCGCGGGCTCATGCTTCTGATCGCTGGCGTGCGCGGAGGCGCTAAGAAGCAGCACAACCACAAGCGCGCTCACCGCATGAAAAGTGATCGAACTCAAACGCCCCGCAGGGAAAACCACTCTCTTAATGATTCGCATGCTCATCCTTCGTCTTTTTCATGCCCTTCTCGGACATCTGTTCGTCGTTCAGCCGGTTGAGCACGAGCTGTCGAACCATGTCCTCGCCCAACATCGGCCGCGTGATTTCGCTCAAACGGGCCTTCACCGTCGCCAGCCGCGGATCGCTCAACTCCTCCACCGTGCTGGTGCGCACCGTGGTCAGCACCGCGTCGTTCAGCGCTCCGCGATGACGCTCCGCGGCGTCCGCCACCTTCTTCTCATATGGCGGCGCCGTCTCGGCCGTCAGCTCGAACTGCAGCCGCATCATCACCACTTCCGCCGGAGCCGCGTCCGGTCCCTTCGCCGCCTCCGCCTCCGAACGCCGCGTCGCCGCGATCGGAATGTCATATTCCCCCAGCGTCACATACGACGCCGACTCCAGCGGCACGTCGAACTCCAGCTCGTCCAAATAATCCGCCAGCCGCGGCGAACGATCCACCACCCGGCACCCCGGCAGCGCCAGCCCGCCAAGCGCAAGCAAAATCACGAGATGACTGGACGCACACCGCATGACTATTACGGGCAAAACTCCGAGGAAATGTGGGGGGCGCCGATTCCGCCACACCTAAACCATAGCCCGCCGCAGCCGTTCAAATCCGCAACCTATATTTGTGGTGGCAACCACGCGCCACTCGTACCGATTGCACCAATTTCACCGTTCGTGGCAATCCCTCCGAAGAACCTGTTCTTCGCCCAAAATGTCTTCAGGCCTGAAAGGCCGCGCTATGACAGCCCAGGGCGCAGCCCTGGGTGATGCAACAACAAACTGATCTGTAGCCCTGTAAGGGCGAGCTAACCGTCCCACCCGGTAAGGCGCCGATGATCCCTCACCCCCATCCGCGAACATCCGCCAAATCCGCGTCCCTCCGCGTGCCGTTCCGCCTCTTGGCGCTAGCTGCGTCCATCCCACTGCTCCTCGGCTGCTACGACGCCGAAGCCCTCCGCAAAGAACGCCAGGCCGTCGCCACGAATCTCCGCCTCGAAGAGATCGACCTCGGCGCCTTCCGCGTCGCCCTGCCCCACACCCTCGGCGACGCCAACGACAACATCGTCGACTTCCGCGCCTTCGGCCAGGTTTCCGACAACGACCTCGCCGCCGTCAAACGCATGCTGGAAACCCGCATGCCCCAGCTCCGCGCCGCGATGCTCATCACGGTCCGCGAAATGAAAGGCGTCGCCTTCAAAGAACCAAAGCTCGACACGCTCCGCAAAAACATCGCCCAGGTCGTCAACAGTCAACTAGAAACCCCCGCCATCAAATCCGTCGGCTTCTACAACTTCACCTTCACGACGATGTAAAAGAATGGTCCGCAGATAAACGCGGATCAGACGGATTCGCGCGGATCAAAAACCCCGTTTAGCCGCGACCCGAAGGTCCGCCTAAGGGGAGCGCGTGCATTCCGCGCCCTCCCCATAAAGCCGCGACCCCCGGCCGCGCTCTCCCCGCGATCGCTCCGCCCAATCCGCGTTCGTCCGCGTGCCTACAGCACGACCTTCACCCCCGGCAACGCCTTCTTCAGCTCCGCCGCCCCCTCCTCCGTCACCCCCGTCTGCGAAGCCTGCAGCGTCTTCAGCTTCTTCAGTCCCGCGAGCTTCTTCAGCCCCGCATCGGTCACCTTCGTGTTGTCAAGGTTCAGAACCTCCAGCGCCTTCATCTTCGCCACGTAATCCAGCGCCGCGTCGTTCGTTTCGGTCGCCCACAAGTCCAGCGACTTCAGCTTCGGCAGATCCGCCAACGAGGCCAACCCCGTCCCGTCGAGATCGGTCTCGCTCAAATCCAACGTCGCCAGCTCCTTCATCCCGGCCAGATTCTTCAACCCCTCGTCGCTGATCCACGTCGCCCGCAGCACGAGCTGCTTCATCGCCGTCATCCCCTTGAGCGACGGCAGCCCGTCGTCGGTGATCGTCGCCCGCAGCAAGCTCAGGTCCTCCATCCCTTTCATCCCTTCCAGGAACTTCAGCCCGTCATCGCTCACCTTCGCGTCCTCGAGATACAGCCCCTTGAGCTTCGTCAGCCCCTGAAGCTGCTCGACGCCCTCATCGGTGATCGTCGGGCTGCGAAATTTCAGCGCCACCAGGCTGGTCATCCCTTTGATCGACTTCAGCGCGTCGTCCCCTAGCGTACACCCGCGTAAATCCAACA
>JAICUM010000824.1 GCA_025935855.1 Pirellulales bacterium
CCGGCGTTTTCGAGCACGCAGCGTGTTTCGATACCGGAAGGGTCCTTCAACCGCCAGACTGTCAGTGCCACTCTGTGGCTGAGCTAAAGCAAATGGATGTGCAGCGCAGTCGCTGGCAGCACGGTAAACCAGTGGGAATGGAAGTCTGGCAGCGGCCCGACGAACGTCTGTCCGGCAGCAGGCGCGGCTTGAAATCAGCTCAATGAGGTTTCGGCGGCGGGCTGGTCGTCACTGAATGGCGTCAACCACGCCGCGAGACGTCCGACGATCGACTTCCGCCATCGCCTGCTATCGCTGCCGCGAAAGCGCCACAGTTGGGCTCCATAATTCGGGCCGCTTCGAGACGGGACCGATCCAGCGAACTCCGCTTGCATTTGTTCGTATGTAATAGTACAAGTGCACATCACGAACCTGGGATGGATGGCTTCGTTGACATGCGGAGGTGCCCAATGCTCCTGACACCAGACGTCCCCTCCAGCGCCTCGCGGCTGACGCGCAGCGACTCGGTCTTCGTGCTGGTCCTCACGCTGACGCTGGTGCTGGCAGCCTCCAGCTTCTTCGTGTCATTCTCGCTGGCGGCGCTCGCCGTCGGCGTCCTGCTCAGTGTGGTGCTGCACCGCCATGCTGACCTCCACCCCGGCGGACCGGGCCTGCCCACGTCACCAGATCAGCCCCCCGGCATCAACATCGCGGCGGTGCACGTCGGCGGCGACGCCGGCGGCCTGATCTTCGTCCTCGGATCCTTGGCCATTGTGATGTTGGGCCTGCCTTCGATACGCTGGTTCCTCATCGCCTCTTTGGCAGCCGCCGCTATCCTGGCGGTTGCCCGAATCGCCTGGACGACTCGCACGTGACGGCCACTGTGCAAGCGGCCGTTGGATGTTTCGAGGGTCATAGATACGCATCGTGCATACCTCGGCGACGCGGTCGCCCTTGAGACAGCGCCGATTACGCCGTTAACACTTCGCCGTTCTATCGTTGGGATTGGCGTCCTCCTTGCTCGGTCGAAGGTGCATGAAGTCGGTGTTTGTCTCGCTGCGACGACGTTTCAACTGCGCCGTACGCACCAACTTCATGCATGAGCTCGACGTCAGATCGGCGAAATGCCGCTACTGCCGGCGCGAGTGGGCCAGGCTGTATCCCCCTACGAACAAGCTGAAACGAGAGCGGCCCGTGCCCGAACGATCGGCCGCACCGAGCGGTGTTCTGGGGTTCATTCGCGCTGCGTGGCAGCGCCTCGTGCACCCCAGCCGCGTCGCATAAGCCGCGTCCATCCTCGCGCTGATAGCGGCGGGCGAACCATATCCGTGACCACGGTTGGTACAATCGCCGTCGACTTCATGACATCGATTACCGAACGCATCGCCGCGGAACTCAACGCCCGTGTGCCGCAAGTCGCCGCAGCCGTCGCGCTTCTCGACGACAAGGCCACGGTTCCATTTATCGCGCGCTACCGCAAAGAGGCGACCGGCGGACTCGACGACACGCAGTTACGGCTCCTCGAGGAGCGGCTCGCCTATCTCCGGGAACTGGAAGAGCGCCGGGCC
>JAICUM010000488.1 GCA_025935855.1 Pirellulales bacterium
GTGTTGCTGGAAGCGACCACGGGGATCAAGTTCGGCGTGTTGAGCAGCAGGCCGGCGCCCCAGACGTTGCCGGGCTCATCGATCTGCAATGCTTGTGCGCCTTCAGTCACGCCGGAATTGACAAAGCTGAGGTTCCAGAGCTGATCGCCAGCCGTGGCGCCGTCGGTATCGGCTGCTACCCAATTGGCGCCGAGCGTGGAGGAGAGATCGCCGTTGAAGCCGGAAATGAACGTGTCCGCTTGTGCCGGCCTGGCGAACACCGCTGCGGCGAGGCAGGCAATCGCTGCCGCGGAGCGAATCGTCGATTGTCGCGCTGACATGTTGTGGTCCCTTTCTGTGGGGTCAAAAGAGTAACGACCCGATCGTGCCCTCGATAAGTTACTTGAATCAAATTGGCGGCGGTTTGTTCAGCGTGGCGAGCAATGCCGACCTGCCCGTTGCCCCCCAGGCTCGGGGCAGGCCGGCGTCTTGCTTTTGCCGAGCTCTTGCGCTGCTCAGCTTCTTCGGCCTGCGGTCGCACGCTGGAGGACGCGCGTCGCAGACTGGAGAATCCCAAACAATTTGTTCCTGTGTATTCTGTGTTCAGTCAACGCCGTTTAGCTTTTCGGCGGCGGCGCCGTTGAACCGCGGACGATTAACTGTGTTTTCACCTTGAGGCCCTTGGGACGACCGTCGCCGTTGCCATCGACCGACTGGCCGGTGAGGCGGCGGATGATCATTTGGGCGCCGAGCGTGCCGATTTCATGGGCGTCGAACGCCACCGTCGTGAGCGGCGGCGTCATGTAGCGGGTGGCGAATTTTTCGTTGAAGCCGATGAGGCTGAGGTCCTGGGGAATCTTCAGGCCGTACTGCCACATGGCGTAGCTGATGAGCGTGGCCTCGAGGTCGCAGTAGCAGATGAGCGCTGTTGGGCGTTTGCCGTTGCCGCCGGCGAGGATGGCGATCATTTCGTCTTCGCCGCAGTGCCAGAACATGGGTTCCAGGCCTTCTTCGCGCATGGCCGCTTCGAAGCCCTGGCGGCGTTCGGCGATGCTGCAATGCGGCTTGATCGTGTTGTGGACGTACATGCCGATGCGGCGATGGCCCAGGCCGATAAGATGCCGCGTGGCCATGTAGGCGCCGGCGGGGTCATCGACGACGATATGCGGCCAATCGGGGTCGGAATTGTCGCCGAGCAGCACGCAGGGGAGGCCGGCCTCGCGGACGCTGGAGCGAACCCGTTCGGGCAGGAACTGGAAGGTGACGCAGCCATCGACGTGGCCGCCAAGCACGAGCTCTTCCCAATCGCCGGAGTCATCGACCGGTGTGAGCACGAGATGGTGGCCGTGTTTGCGCAGTTCCTGGACGAGGCCCTGCAGGACCTGATCGTTCACGCCTTCGAACACCCAGGCGTCGTCGGTGTAGAGGAGGCCGACGCCTTTGGTTCGCTGTTCAGAGAAGGCGCGGGCCCGCATGTTCGGGCGGTAGCCGAGGCTATTGGCAATCTCGCGGATGCGGGCGGCGCGGGCGGCGCTATCTCGGCGGTCGCCCTTGGTATCGCCGCGGAGGACCCGAGCGACTGTGGAGCTCGAGACGCCGGCTTGTCGCGCGATGTCGTAGATCGTGGCTGGCATTTGCGGAGGAGTATGGGATCGCGAGGAGCCGCTCAGCCAAACTGGCGTGGCGGGTCCCCCGTCATTTGCAAGGAAAATGCAACCGGTTGCAAGAAATGGCCAGAACCGCCTCGGCCAAGTTCGTTCACTGAAAAAGGAGCTTGAAAAGGACGCCGCCAATAACTGCAACCGATGGCAGTTTAGTAAGATACTGCCACCGGTGTCAATAAATTTACAGCGGCAAAGTCTGACTTTTCGGAAATTTCGGAGATGGATCGACAGGTCTCGACAGAGTCAGCCAGCCGGCTCCCAAAGTTCAATCGGGTTTCCTTGGGGATCCTTCAGCCGCGCGAACCGGCCGTTCGGATACCCCGTCGGATCGATCTCGACGGCAATACTCGCGGCGCGAAGCTGCGCCGCTATCGCATCGAGATTGCGGACGCGGAAATTGACCATCCAGGTTTGCTCTGCAGCGCCGAAGTAGGTCGTGTCCTGCGGGAAGGGAGCGAAAACCATCGGCCCGGCCTGCTGCTGCCACGGAGACTGGCTGTAGTCCGCGGGCGCACGCTTTACGCCGAGATGCTGCTCGTACCAGAGGCCCAGCGTTTGCGGGTCGCGCGATCGAAAGAATAGCCCGCCGATGCCGAGAACTTTTTCCATAGCGATCGAGGCGAAGGACCACAGGCGCCGACTGGCTTGATTCAAGGCGGTCGAGGGACACAACTTACGCTGGTGGGCGGCACAAATCAATCTTTAGAAGGGACTTGCCAAGGCGATGCAACATTCCAAGTAGCGTGACCGTCCACGCGACGAGGGCGATCCAGAACAGAATTCTTGGAATGACCTCCAGGCTGTGCTGCCCCACCACGCCGATCAAGCGATGCGTCGCGGCGGTGTACATGCCCAAGGGGAAGACGGCGCTCCAATAAACGATGTCGTAGTTCAGCGGCACGCGCCGGAACACATGCCGCCAGACGCCGAGTATCACCAACAGCGGTATCCACCAGGTGGCCGTCGCCCAGAACAACAGGGTGAGGCCGATGATGAACGGCTCTAGCATCGCCAACAGCGGATCGGCGGTGGCGTTCTGAGCGAAGATCGTCCCCGCCAAGGCCGAGATGGCCATGGCGCCCATGTTGATCCAATACGGAGGCGCCAATTGCCGCGGATCCAGCGGGAAGAACGTGTAGCGGTAAAAGATGAGGGCAATGATCCAGATGTAGAGCATGCCGCCGCCGAGCCACATGCTCAGCGCGAAGAAGAGCGCCAGTTCGCGGGTTTCCTCGAAGTGCGGCGCGAGCAGGCCGCCGAGCGCGGCCACCGATTGAGCCGCCACCACCGCGACGAGCCAACCGCCGTTGATGCCTTCGCTCAGATCGGGCTTGTTCGCTTTGATGGTCAGCACGGTGAGGACCGCGTAGGTAATGATCGCCCACAACACAATTCCCAAGATCCAGAGTGCCAATGCGACCGTTGGCCGGACCTCGACGACCATGAACTGATTGCCCAGGACACATGTCCCGGCCACCGTGGTGAAAAAGCCGACGCAGCGGCCGTGATCCAACAAATCAGCGATCATGGCACGGCTGAATCGTGCGATGCGCCACAGCGTGAGCGCCCACAGCACGACATAGAACCCTGTGTTCAGCCAGACCAGCGGTTGGGCGATGGCCGGGTAACCGCGCAGCTGGGCGGCCACGGAGACGATGCCCGTCGCCATCACCAGGGCGAAGCAGGCTGGATGCAAGTCGCGGGCGATGGGGGATCGCTCCACGGGACGTCGGGCGGGGGGCGTTGCCAAGAGTGTCACCGTTTCACGAGCCTACGTTCACAGTGGCCACCATCCGACGCATCGATCACGGATTGGGGCGTTCAATTCGGTACAGATAACGCAACAGTCCCAGGTTGAGCAGCAAGCAGACCGTGCTCGCGCCGGCTGCCGGCCAGACGACGCCTTCGTCGCCGCCGAGGTAGGCGTTCATCGTCGCGGTAAGCAGCCAGAGCTGCAGCACAACCAAGATGAGCACGATGCACAGCATGCCATAGATGATGGTCAAGCGTTGCTCGCGCGTGAAGGTGCGTTTCACACCGTGCTCCTTTCGACGCCGGCGGCGTAAATGTCGTTGCCGCGCAGCTGCAGCGTAACGCGGGGGAGCGGCCGCCGCGGAGGACCGGCCAGCGGTCGGCCCGATGCGAGGTCGAAATACCCATGGTGGCAGGGGCAGTGAAGCCGGCCTTCGTCAAACCGGGGCGTCACCGCGCA
>JAICUM010000271.1 GCA_025935855.1 Pirellulales bacterium
CGTATCGGCGGTGGCGCCGCTCGCCGCGGCCGCGGCGGTCGCCGGCAAGTTGCCTTCGAATCCCGGACGCTTGTCTGGCGTTCCCGGCCCGCCCGGCGTCGTCGGCTTGGGCAGCGGGGTAGAGACGAGCCACTTCACGGCTTCTTGGGCGTCCTTGGTTTCCAGCTCCTTGATGCGAGCCGCCGCGATTGGCTGCAATCCGCCTTCGACCATCGCGTAATTCTTGCGGGCTTCCTCGAGGTTCCCCTTCATCTCGTACGCGCGGGCCAGACCGAGGCGGGCACGGTTGCGGATTTCCGGCACGGAGCCGCTGGTCGCGTACTGCTTATAGATTTCGAGAATGTTCGTGAGCCGATTGTTCGCCTCTTCGCGATTGGTGAGATACATCTGGGACGCCCGTAGGAGCTGCCGGTCGGCCCAGCCGACGAGGGCCCACTCCTGCATCTCGGTACCCTGATGATCTTCGCTGGTGGTGAGCCGCTGCAGGGCGTGCTGGTCGAGGTCGTTCTCCATGAGGGCGGCCTCGAACGCCTCCCAGGCCGATTGATTTCGTTTGGCCTGATAGGAGGTCCACAACGACGCTGCCACGTAGATCAATAGCAGCGCCGCGATCGCGATCAACAGTGGATTCGAATAAGGCCGCAACCGATCTCCCCAATCGGCCAGGCTGCGGGCCAGCGAGTTTTCTTCCAATTCGTGCCGACGTTCGGTTTTCATAGCAACTGTTATCCCGCCTCCGCCAAAGGAAGGGGGTTAGGGGAGGGATTCGAATGACGGTTCATTTAGCCCCGCCGAAGGGCGGCGGGCGCGCGGGGCAAGCCCCGCGGTTATTGATGTTCAGAATTCAAATTGAGCTCGCGTGGCATGTCCACGTCCGCGTGGGCATGTGACTACAGGCAATCATGCCCACGTCGGCGGACCTCCGTGGGCATGGCACCCAGCCAAGCCCGGCGGCTAAATGGGCAGGCCACCGACGGAAGTGTAAGGCCCGCCAACGACTTCGGTCAAGCCGAAGCTGCAAGCGAGCACGTCGCGCGGCTCCGCCATTCAAGCGATGCGGTCAGGCCGCTAAACTGATGCGTCCTCGTTCCGTCGCGAAATAAGAAACTGCCCGTCGCCACTGGCCGCCGCGCTGTGGCGCCGTGCTGCTAGGAATTGCAAAGCTCTCTCCGCCGCTCCGGCGGGCTGCTAGCCCGCGGCTGCTGACTGACGCAATCTTTCAGCCACCTTTCATGCATAGCCGTGCCTGACCTTAATCCTGCTCAGCGTTTGGCCGTCGACACGCTGAGCGGGCCGCTGTTGGTCCTTGCCGGCGCCGGGACCGGCAAGACGCGGGTGGTCACCCACCGCATTGCTAATCTCATCCGGCATGGCACGCGGGCCGAGCGCATCCTGGCCGTGACGTTCACCCGCAAGGCGGCGGGCGAGATGCAAGAGCGGGCGATGGCGCTGCTTAACAGTGGCGCCAACAGCCGCGGTTCGGCAATTCGCCGGAGCGGCGCGAAAAAAGCTCCCAAAGCCAAACCGCAAATCTCCACGTTCCACGCCCTGTGCGTTCAGATTCTCCGCCGCCACATCACGCGACTGGGCTATCCGGAGCGATTTGGCATCTGCGATCGCGGCGACCAGGAATCGCTGGCTCGCGCCGCCTTGCGCGAAATCCGCGTTCCCGAAGATTCTCTGCGGCCGGGCGATCTGCTCGCCATCATCAGCAATTGGAAGAACCGCTCGCTGCGGCCGAAGCAAGCCGCCTCAGTGGCGGCCAGCGACCGGGAGCATCTGGCGGCGGCCGGGTATCGTCGCTATCAGACCAGCCTGAAGGCGCGGGGCATGGTCGATTTTGACGACCTGCTCTTATGCACCGAGGAGCTGTTCACCGAGCACCCCGTGGTTCGCCGTGAGGAAGCCGGACGGTTCGACCATGTGTTGGTGGACGAGTACCAGGACACCAACGGCAGCCAGTACCGCATTGTGAAGGCGCTGGCCATGGGCCACCGCAATTTGTGCGTGGTGGGCGACGACGACCAGTCGATCTACGGCTGGCGCGGGGCCGAGGTGGAGCACATCCTGCGGTTTCGGGAGGATTGGCCCGAGGCGCAGGTGGTGCGGCTGGAGGAAAATTACCGTTCGGCGGGTTCCATTCTGCACTATGCCAACACGCTGATCGCGTTCAACAAGCAGCGGCATGACAAGGTCTTGCGGCCGGCGCGGGGCGATGGCCAGCGGCCGCAAATTCTGCAACTGCCTGATGAAACGCAGGAAGCCGAACAGGTCGTGGCCGACATCCAGCGCACGCTGCAAACGCCGGGCGTGCGTGCGGCGGACTTCGCGATTCTGTGCCGCACGAACGAGCAGCCGCGGGCGTTTGAAACGGAGCTGCGCCGGGCGAAGCTGCCTTATATCCTGATTGGGGGCATGTCGTTCTTCGATCGCAAGGAGATCCGCGATCTGCTCTCCTACCTGAAGACGATTGACAATCCCCAAGAAGAGACGGCGCTGCTGCGAATCATCAACACGCCGCCGCGCGGCATCGGGACGTCCGCGGTTAAGCAACTTTTGGAGACAGCCGTCGCGCGCGGCGAACCTTTGTGGAAGGTGCTGCACGAGAGGATGGCCGACAGCACAAAGGGGCAGGCGATTGGCCGCTTTATCGCGCTCGTGGAAGAGCTTCAGCAGTTGGCCGAACGCGTGACGGTCCAGAAGCTGCTCGAGGCAGTCATTGAACGCACTGGATATCGGCGCGAACTTGACCGGCTCTACCCTGATCCGATGGAGCGTGAAGCCCGAACCGCGTCGATTGAGGAGCTCATCAATGCCGCGGCGGACTACAGTAGCCGAGTCTCTCCGAGACTCGAATCCATTGGCCGCGTCTCTCCGATTGATGACCCCCCGCAGGGGCGAAAGGAACGAAGTCTCGGAGAGACTTCGCTACTGCAGCTCCGCGGCTTCCTCGACGAAGTTGCGCTTTGCAATCGCGATGACGCGGACGACAAAGAGGATCAGCTCAAGCGGAACGCGATTGCGCTGATGACGCTCCATTCAGCGAAGGGCCTTGAGTTTCCGTATGTGTACATGGTCGGCATGGAAGAAGGCATCTTGCCACACCGGCGGTCGCTGGAAATGCCGGACGACCGGGCGATCGACGAAGAGCGCCGGCTGTGCTACGTCGGGGTTACGCGGGCCCAGGAACGGTTGACGCTTTCGTTTGCGCTCACTCGGCGGAAATGGGGGAAGCCGCGGCCGACGGTTCCGAGCCGGTTTTTGTATGAGATGACCGGGCAGGCCGAGAATGCGGCGAAAGCTCGCAGAGCGGCCATCGCCGGGCCGCATCAGCGCCAAGGGAAGAAGACAACTCGGTAGCGGCGGTTTTTAACCGCCGTGTGTTCTCTGTGGCGCGGACTTGCGCGCGGCGGTTGAAAACCGCCGCTAAGGGATCTTGCCGCCGAAATTGGCGAGATCGTGGTCGATGATCGCTCGAATTAATTCGGCGACGCCGTCGCCGTGATCGGCGCGCGTGACCAGGTCCGCCGTGTCCTTGACGGCCGGCAGGGCGTTTGAGACCGCGGCGGAGAACACGCACATCTTGAGGAATGAGTGGTCGTTTTCCGCGTCGCCGACGCCGACGACATGGTGCGGCGAGAGTGCCATTTGTTCCAGGGCAGCGGTCAACCCCGTCGCCTTGTTCACGCCTGTCGGCAGGGCCATGACGGCGCCCTTATTGAAGATGACCTGCCACTCGATGCCCAGCTCGTGAATGACTTCCAGCACAGTTTTTTCGTGCGGCTCCCAGGTGGCGACGATCACCCGGCCGACGGAAATCGGTTCGACCTTGCGGGCAGCGAGGGCTTGGAGGAACTTTTCCGGCGGCGGGTCGGCGAGAGGCTTTTCTTGCTTGGTGGAAGGCTGATAGAGGAGCGCGCCGTTCTCCGCGACAATCCACTCGAATAGATCATTGCAGTGGCAGACTTCGAGCAGCTCGGGCAACTCGCGACCGGTGACCATGATGAGCCGCCGGCCCGTCGCCAGAAACGCCTGCAGGGACTCGACGGTGCGCTCGCTCACGCGCCCATCGTGGGCAAGTGTGCCGTCGTAATCAGTGGCCAAGGCTTGATATCGCATCAGGAGCTGATCGAATAAGCGTGGAAATTCCAAAATGCTGCCGGGTCAGCGATTCACGCACGCAATCGAGCAAACGGTATGCCGCGACTTCTTTTACAGCCGACGCGCATTCACGCGCATGGCGAGCCACCAAAAGTCATTGAAGAGTTTGTCGGGCGGATGAATTCACAGACCGCGGAGCTCAGCATTGCTCGGATGGTGAGCCCCTCCGGCTGGAGCGAACCGGCGCAGCGGCCTGAGTTCAACGAGTACACGATCGTGCTGCGCGGAACTTTGCGCGTGGAAACGGACGAGGACGTGTTTGAGGCGGGCGAAGGCCAGGCGATTCTCGTCGAGGCCGGCGAACGGGTTCGCTATTCGACGCCAGGGCCAGAAGGCGCGGAGTACATCGCCGTGTGCGTGCCGGCGTTCTCGCCGGAGACGGTGCATCGCGAGGCGTGAATTTTTATCACGCCGATTTGAGAGCTACGGCTGCTTTGTCGCGGAGATGAGCATTGCCGGATTCAACGCGTTGAATCGCAGTCGTTCTAGTTGAATGGCGCCGCGGGCGATGTTGAGCAACCAGACGTTTACGTCGGAGGTGAGCGCGGTGAGACTCGCGCGGATTTCGTACAGGGCGTCGATGCTGGCGATGCTGGCCACCAGGCGGCCACCGGGCTTGAGGCGGGCGAAGGCCAATTCCGCGAGCCGCACGATTTCGCGGCCGCTGCCTTCCATGAACACGGCGTCCGGATCGGGTAAATCGGCCCACACCTCCGGCGCCCGGCCGGTGACGGGCGTTACGTTGCTCACGCCGAACCGCTCGGCGTTTTCGCGAATCAGTTCGACGTCTTCGCGGTCCTGCTCAATGGCGAACACTTGTCCGGCGGGCGCGAGCTGAGCGGCTTCGACGCTGACCGATCCGCTGCCGGCGCCTACGTCCCAGACTACGCTTTGCGGGCCGAGCGCCATCTGGGCCAGGGCGACGGCCCGAACTTCCGCGGGCGTGAGCAGGCCGTGCTTGGGCTTCGACTGGACGAACGTTTCATCGGGATTGCCGAACAGGCTTCGCACGGCGGGATCGCGGGGCCGGTCCGGCACGTTACCGGTGCGGACCAGAATCATGACGTTCAGCGGGTCGAACTTCTGGCCCGCGATGTCCGCCAGCGTGCCGCGGGTGACCCGTTCATTGCGGGCGCCCAGGTTCTCGCACACGTAGCCGGTGAAGTAGTCGATGCGCCGCTTTAGCAGTGCTTTTGCCACATCGTCCGGGCCATGCTCCTCGGAGGTGAACAGGCCGACTTTGTCGGCGGTGCGAATGCGTTCGACGACCGAATCGAGCGTGTGATTCGCCAGGTTGGTGAGATACGCTTCGTCCCAACTTTCCTTCACTCGTGCAAAGGCGAGCTGCATGCTGCTGACGTGCGGGATGATTTCGCAGCGGTCCTGGCCGACGCGCTCGCAGAGGTAACGTGCCAGGCCGTAAAACAGCGGGTCGCCGGAAACCAGCACGGCCACGCGGCCATGTTCGCCGGCAATACGCTCGGCGGCAGCTTCGACGTCGGCGCCCAGGACTAACTTGTCTCCAAGACCGCTGGGCACAAGCGAGAGGACTCGCTCGTTGCCGACCAGTAGGTCGGCCTCGGAGATCAGCCGGCGCACGGCCTCCGGCGCGCTTTCCAGCCCGTCGTCGCCGATGCCGATGATGGATACGTTTGTGCGGGACATGGATCCTAAGGCTCGATCAAACGAGTGCCACTGGCATTTTGCCAGTGCCGAACTGGGTACCACTCACCGCTTCTCACTGGCAAAATGGCAGTGGCACCCAGGTGTCAAGACTTTTGCTACAGCCTACAGCCTACAGCCTTTTCATGCCACGTAGCAGCGGAGCGAGTGGTTCACGAGCCGAATGCGGCCGACGGCCGGGATCGGGGGGCCGTTGGCTTCGGGATAAATGTCTTCCGGCGATTCGGCCGCGGTATCGACGAACAGCCGCCACGGGAGCCGTCTCATGCTGGCTGGGACGACGAACTCTTGTGCGTCGCCGCCCGCGTGGAGCAGCAGCATGATGTACCGGGCCGACGCGTCGTCCAACCCGGCCGTGCCAAGGACGCAGACCAGGCTCTTGTGCGGACCGGTCCAGTTCACGGCCTGACCGTCGGGGCCGAACCAACTCACGTCTGGAAGTTGGCCGTCGGGGCCTTTGCCGGTGAGGAAGCTTGGCCGGCGGACGTTCGGCTGCTGCTTGCGGAACTGGATCAACGCCTGCGTGAAGCGGTGCATCTCCAAGTTCTTTTCGACCAGCGTCCAGTCAAACCAGCTGGTGGCGTTGTCCTGGCAGTAGGCGTTGTTGTTGCCCCGCTGGGTACGAAGGATTTCGTCGCCGGCAACGATCATCGGCGTGCCTTCGCTCAAGAGCAGCGAGGCCATCATGTTTTTCACCTGCCGGCGGCGAAGCTCAACGATGTGCTTTCGCCGCGTCGGGCCTTCGACGCCGTAGTTCGAGCTGTTGTTGTTGTTCTCGCCGTCGCGGTTGTCCTCCAGGTTGGCC
>JAICUM010000496.1 GCA_025935855.1 Pirellulales bacterium
CCCTCCTTCGGCCGACAGCCCGCGCAGCGGCGAGGGCGACATCATCCAGCTCAACGACGGCCGGCTCATGCTGTCCTACTCCCACTGGACCAAAGGCGCTTCGGCCGACGACTCGCCGGCCGACATCCGAGTTCGTTACTCATCCGACGGCGGCCGCAGCTGGTCAGCCGATGCAGTGCTCATTCCCAACGACGCCATGAACCTGATGAGCATCAGCCTGCTGCGGCTGCACAGCGGCGAGCTAATGCTGGTCTACGGCCGCCGCTACTCGAACGCCAAGATGCAGTTCTTCGCCCGCTTTTCCAGCGGCGAGGGCGCTCGCTGGAGCCCCGATAGCCTGGTGACGCCGCGCTCCGCCTATCAAACCACCAACAACGCCCGCGTCATCCAATTGCGTAACGGCCGGCTGCTGGTCCCCATTGCCCTGTGCCGCGGCGAAACCTGGCAGAAGGATTACTTCTTCTACGCAGTGGTCAACTATTCGGACGACAATGGCCGAACATGGACGAGCGGCCAGCAGAAACTTACCGTGCCGGGCTGCAGCTATGGCGCCGATGAACCGGCAGTCATTGAGCTGAAGGACGGCCGGGTGATGATGCTGCTGCGGACGGACGCCGGTAAGATCTGGCGCTCTTATTCCAAGGACGGCGGCGTCTCTTGGTCAGAGCCCGAGGCGACGAGCTTAAGCTCGCCCTCCAGCCCGGCGACCATCCGGCGATTGCCGTCCACGGGCGACTTGCTGCTCGTCTGGAACAACGCCGCTCCGCTAAAGAGCAATGCTGGGGAGCCGCGCAATCCGCTAACGACGGCTGTTTCGACGGATGAGGGGCATACCTGGATTCACCAGAGAAACCTTGAGGATTCTACGGGTGGCGATTACTGCTATGTGAGCGTCACGTTCGTCGGCGACAAAGCGCTGCTGTCGTATTACGAGCGCGGCGGATTGAAAGTCGCTGTGGTCGACGTCGCTTGGATTTATAAAGAGACATGATGGTGCTTATTACCGAGCCAACCCAGTATTACGCGCACAGTCTTCAAGGGCAGACGCCTTCCAACTGGGAACCGCTGGAATCGCATTTACTTGAAGTTGCCGGAACGGCCGAGAAGTTCGCGGCAAAGTTCAACTCCGGCGCTTGGGGGCAACTCGCCGGGCTTTGGCACGACTTGGGAAAATACTCACCGGCGTTTCAATCATACTTGCGGCGCGCAAATGGGTTCGAAGCGCATTTGGAAGAACAAACGCGCGTCGATCACTCAACAGCCGGCGCCCAACATGCAAATCAGGCGATTCCAGGGCTCGGCGGGCTACTGGCCTATATCATTGCCGGGCACCACTCCGGTTTGGCGGACGCCTTATCGCTCGACGGGCGCTTGCGAAAGGAAATCGACGCCTGGGAAGCGCCGCAACACCTCCTGCAAGCTGCCCCGCTGGGCGATCCTGCGCTCTCGTTCGATCGAACGGACCGGCAGCGTTCGGGCTTTCAGCTCGCCTTCTTCACGCGAATGGTGTTCTCGTCATTGGTGGACGCCGACTTCTTAGCGACTGAACGTTTCATGGACCGCGGTCGTTCCGTGATGCGAGAACGCCGGCACCCGCCCCTGGAAGGGCTGACCGAAACTCTCGCACGGCATTTAGACGAGCTAACCGCTAACGCGCCGCCGAACTTCGTCAACGAACGCCGAGCCGAGGTCCTGTCCGCATGTCGCAGTGCGGCAACGCTGCCGCCAGGCGTATTTAGCCTTACGGTCCCTACTGGCGGCGGCAAGACGCTCGCGTCACTGGATTTTGCCTTGCGTCACGCCCTGCTGCACAAGTTGGATCGCGTGATCTACGCCATTCCGTTCACGAGCATTATCGAACAAACCGCCGATGTCTTTCGAGACGCCTTCGCCTCGTTCGGCCCCGATGTGGTTCTTGAACACCATTCCAATCTAGACGCTCGCCGAGAGACGCCCCAATCACGGCTAGCTGCCGAGAACTGGGACGCGCCGCTTATCGTGACCACAAGCATCCAGCTCTTCGAGTCGCTATTCGCCAATCGCACGTCATCCTGCCGCAAGCTCCACAATCTCGTCCGCAGCGTCATCGTACTGGACGAAGCTCAAACACTGCCTGTCGAGCTCCTGCGACCTTGCCTGGCTGCCCTTCGGGAGCTCGTGACCGACTATCGCGTCAGCGTCGTCCTTTGCACGGCAACGCGACCGGCGCTCGATCAACGCGACGACTTTCCGATCGGCCTGAAGGGGGTTCGAGAGATTATTCCTGCACCACAGCGACTCTACCAACAGCTCAAGCGCGTCGAGGTCGTACCGCAAGGCGACATTACCAATGTACAATTAGCTGAATGGCTGGCCAATGAACAGCAGACCCTGTGCATTGTGAACACGCGCCGGCACGCCTTCGAGCTATTCCGCCTCTTGCAAGAGAAACTCGGCGACGACGACGGACTGATCCATCTCAGTACGCTCATGTGTGGCCAACATCGGGCCGACGCTCTGAAAGTCGTTCGCCAGCGACTGGCCGCTAGCCAACCCTGCCGTGTCGTCAGCACCCAACTGATCGAAGCAGGAGTCGACGTCGATTTTCCTGCCGTGTATCGCGCACTTGCCGGACTCGATTCGGTGGCTCAGGCGGCCGGTCGCTGCAACCGCGAGGGAAGGCTAAAAATAGGACGCCTTCGACTCTTTTCACCTATTGACAACCCGCCTCCATTGGGATACATACGTTCATGCTGCGACAGCGCGGCTGAGATCATACCCGACTTCGCTGACGACCTCCTCCAACCGGCCGCCATCGAGGCCTATTTTCAGTTGCACTACTGGAACCAATGCCGCCAGCACGAGGGCGATAAGGCAGGTGTCATGCGTCAGTTCCCGCCCTCTATCGGCCGGCGCATTGATTTCAATTTTCGATCCGCGGCCGACGCTTTTCGCATGATCGACGACAGCGCTGAGCAAGTGTTTGTCCCGTACGACCAACGCGCGGAGCGATTCCTTAGCCAATTGCGCGCGATTGGTCCGACCCGGGAGGTTATGCGAGGGCTGCAGCGATATACTGTCGGCGTGTTTACTGCATCGTTCCAATCGCTGATCGCAGCTGGGGACATCGAGATTATCGACAAGGGCTTTGCAGTTTTGGTGAACGACAACGCCTACGATCGCAAGGTCGGCGTGCGTCTCGATCGACCGGGATACCGAGAACCTGACTCCCTTATCATCTAACGTATGTAGTCAACTACAGGAGATTGAAAGTGGCCGGAAGTTCGCCGATTCGGCTACATGTGTGGGGCAGCTACGCCTGCTTTACTCGACCCGAAATGAAGGTGGAGCGCGTCAGCTATGACGTGCCTACGCCCTCAGCCGCTCGAGGTATTTTGGAAGCCATCTACTGGAAGCCCGCTGTCCGCTGGGTCGTCGAACGTGTCCACGTATTGAATCCGATTCGGTTCACGAATCTCCGCCGCAACGAGGTCGCTTCCAAGGCATCCGCCGCCAACGCCCGCAAGGCGATGAAGGATGGCGCCGCTCGGCTCGCCATCCACATCGAGGAAGACCGGCAACAGCGGGCGTCGACGATCCTTCGCGACGTTGCTTACGTAATCGAAGCTCGTTTCGAATTGCTCGATGCTTCCGATCCGGTTGCCAAGCACTACAACATGTTCAAACGTCGCGCCGAGTCCGGCCAATGCTTTCACCGGCCGTACCTGGGGACTCGCGAGTTCCCCTGTGATTTTACTTGGCTCGACGGCCCGCCGCCCGCCCCGCACCCCAGTCTGGTCGGCGAAATCGACCTGGGCTACATGCTCCACGA
>JAICUM010000475.1 GCA_025935855.1 Pirellulales bacterium
CGTGCTGCGGCGTTGCAGACCGACCTGTACCGTGCGCTTATTCATGCGGGCTGCAGCCACCATCGCCTGTCCTTCCGCCACATCGAGGCTGATCGGCTTCTGCACGTACACGTCGGCGCCCTGGCGGCACGCCTCGATCATCGGCAACGCATGCCAGTGATCCGGCGTGGCCACCAGCACAATCTCGGGCTTTTGCTCGGCAAGTAGCTTACGGTAATCCCCGAAGGTGGGCGGCTTCTTCTTCGACGGCTGCCGCTGCGACACAAGATCGGCGGCGTGGGCGACCATTTTCTGATCAACATCGCACAGGCCGACGACCTCGACCGGCGCGACCTGCATCAGATGAAATAGGTCCGTCTTGCCATACCATCCGCTGCCGATGAGGGCGACGCGAAGCGGCTTATCGTCGGCAGCGGCATAAGCCGCCGGCTGAATAGCGGCCACAGCGGCGGCGCCGGCGGACGTGAGCAAAAAATCGCGGCGGTGCATGATGATTCGCGAGTGAGTGCTTAAGGTCATCAACTCAGTAAACGTCGTCATGGGTTCCGATCGTAACTAACAGAATCGCTTCGGCGCCTTCATGTTCGACGAACTTAAACACAATGCGCAAATCGTATCCTGCGCTGCACGCCCAGCGATCTGACAGGCGACCCTGCAGCTTGTGCGTGCGCAAGACGGGCGCGAAGGCGTCTCTGGTCAAAGCATCGAGCGCTTCTTCGATATCGTCCGCCACGTCCGGAGTTCTCTTGATGAACTTGCGAGCGGTCCGCATGAACGCCGAAGACTTGATGACCGGCCGGTTCACTGCCGGAGCTCGCGCATGATTTCGTCGACGGTGGCGACGGAACATTTGCCGTCGGCGAATTCTCGGGACGCCTCTTCGGCTTCCTCGATGACGCGTTCCCGGCCTCGTTCCGACAGTCGTCGACGCATGATGGCCAACAATTCCGTTTGCTCGTCTGCCGGCAGCGACTCGATGGCATCGAGCACTTGGCCAAAGGTAACTGGACTACTCATAATCCACTCAATGCGGAAAACGTGACGATTGGGCGGCGGCGTCCGATCCGCGCGAAACGGTATTTATTCAAAGATTTTGGCAGTTTCCGGAGACGTTCGCAACACCGCATTTCGAACGGTCAGCGATCTTGCCTATCGCCGAGCGTTTTTTTTGCTTCGGAGCAAGTGGTGGTAATGCTGGGCAAAGCGGTGGGCCTCATCGCGGACATATTGCAGCAGCCGCAGGGCGAAGGCGTGCCGGCTGAGCTTCAGCGGCTCATCGCGGTCCGCCGCGTGAATGATTTCTTCCCGTTTGGCGAGCGACAGCAGTATCGGCGGCGTGATGCCGAGCGACTCGAACGCCGCGACCGCTTTGTTTAACTGCCCTTTGCCGCCGTCGATGAGCAGGATATCGGGAAAAACTTCGCCCTCGGCGTCGAGCCGGCGGAAGCGGCGGGCGACGACTTCATGAATGCTGGCGTAGTCGTCCACGCCCTTCACTTCGCGAATGCGGAAGCGGCGGTAGCCCGGCTTAAACGGCAGGCCGTCGATGAACTGGACAAGGCTGGCCACCGTTTCGGTGCCGCCGAGATGAGCAATATCGACGCCCTCGATGGTCCGCGGCTGCGTCGGCAGATTCAGCACTTTTTTGAGACCGGCGAGTCCCTTTTTCGGGTCCTGGTAGAAAACCTCCGGCTGCTCGTGCGTTTCCAGGTCGCCGCGGTCTTCCAGCCGCTCGAGCATCTGAATTTCGTCGCGGAGCTTGGCAGCCTGCTCAAAGCGTCGGGCAGCCGCGGCTTCCTGCATTTCGGCTCGCATTTCCTCAAGCAGCGGTTTGCGGCCGCCGTCGAGGAACTTACGGAGGCGATTGATATCGCGCCGGTACTCCTCCTTCGAAATCCGCAGATTGCAAGGCGCCGTACATTGGCGAATCGAGGCTAGGAGGCAAGGCCGAAACCACCGCCACCGGTCGTCGTGCTCCTCGATGTCCAGCGGGCAAGTGCGGAACTTGAACACCCGTTGCAGCACCTGCAACGCGCCGCGCAGGCTGCTGACATTCGCGAAGGGGCCGTACAGCTTCGCGCCGCTGGTGCGCGGACTGCGGGTAATTTCGACCCGCGGAAAATCCTCGTGCGTTGTGATTTGCAGGTAGGGAAACGTCTTGTCGTCGCGCAGGTCGCGGTTGAATTTCGGCTGGATGTCTTTGACCAGCCGGGCTTCCATAAGGAGAGCGTCCACCTCGCTGTCGGCGGCGAGGAAATCGATGTCGTACGCTTCCAGCACGAGCTGAGCGGTGCGCGAATCCTCGGCAGCGGCCTTCAGGAAATAGCTGCTGGCGCGGGCTTTGAGGTTTTTTGCTTTGCCAACGTAGATGACGCGGCCCTGTTTATCCTGGAATAGATAGACGCCAGGAGCGTCGGGAAAGTGGCTGCGCACTTTTTCCGCGGCGCGGAGGAAGAACTCGACCTGAGACTTCGGCAGCTCGGGCGGGGAAGCGGCTTCAACGGGTGTTTCTGAGGCGCCGGAATCCATTCATCAATTGTTGCGCGAAGCATCGCAGGCGGCCAGCGGACTTCACGCAGATAGCCGAGCCATCCTGGCTCGACGAGGCTCCGGCCAGGATGGCCGGGCTATGTACAACACCGGCCAGAATGGCCGGGCTATTTAGACCCCGGCGAAAGCGCGCATGTCGGCTTCCATTGCTAGCAGCCGGTCCTCCAGCTCTTGCTTCGCGTCGTCGAGGTTCGCCAATTGCTCCGGCGGCTCATAGGTGAACATGTACAGCTTGATCTTCGGCTCCGTGCCGCTGGGGCGGATGGCGAGGTAGTTGCCTTCCAGCGCGAGGTCCAGAATCACCAAATCGCCGACCGGGCCTTTGAGCGATTGCTTGCCGCCGTCGGGGAAGACGGAAATCGATGAATCGAAATAATCGCGGACCTGCTTCACCTGGCTGCCGGCGACTGTCTGCGGCGGAGCACTGCGGAACTTGGTCATTACCTCTTTCATGCGCAGCATGCCTTCGCTGCCGGGCATCTGCACCGAAACGGTCTTTTCGAGGTGTAGGCCATGCTGCCAGAAGAGATCGTCGAGCTTCTGGTGCAGCGTCTTGCCTTGCGACTTCAGCTTCGCGGCCAATTCGCAGGTGAGCAGCGAGGCGACCGGCCCGTCCTTGTCGCGGCCATGCGTCCCCGCCATGTAACCGTGAGATTCCTCGGTGCCGTACACGAACCACTCAGGTCCCTGCTCATCGATGACGCCGGCGATCCACTTGAAGCCGACCAGGTTGTCGGCAAAGGTGCGGACATTGTAGCTATCGGCAATGCGGCGGGTGAGCTGCGTGGTGACGAGCGTTTCAACAATAAAGTGCTTCGGCGTTAGCGTGCCGGCGGCCTTGCGGGTTTCGAGCACATAGTCGGCCAGGAGGGCGCCAATCTGGTTGCCGGTGAGCGTGCTCCACTTGCTGCCGGATGCCGGCGTCAGCGGGGCGGCGCAGCCGATGCGATCGCAATCGGGGTCAGTCGCAATGACGATGTCGGCGCCGGCATGGCTGGCGTGGGCGATAATCGCGTCAAAGACCTCGGGATTCTCCGGGTTCGAGACGTGCCCCGGGACGTTGGGGAAGTCGCCGTCGGGCTTGGCGTGCAGGCTGAAGAGCTCGACCTGCGTAAAGCCGCTTTTTTCCAGCACCGGCAGCACCGCGCTGGCGCCCACGCCGTGCAGCGGCGAGTACACCACTTTCAGCTCGCGCGGTCCGGGCGTGGCGAGCGACACGACCGCGTCGATATATTGGCGATCGACTTCGTCTTGGCAGATTTCAACGCCGCCGTCGGCGACCGCGCTATCGAACGGCGTGCGCTCAATCGTCTCGACCGCCATCACGCGCTCGATGACGCCGCGATCATGTGGCGGCAGGAGCTGTCCGCCGGTGGACCAATACGCCTTCACAGCATTGTCGCTCGGCGGATTATGGCTCGCCGTGACCATGATGCCGCACGAAGCGTGCTTGTAGCGGACGCA
>JAICUM010000057.1 GCA_025935855.1 Pirellulales bacterium
GGCGGCCATCGCGGCGCTCGTCACCAGCGAGATGAGCATCAGAAACCAGATGATCAGCACCATCGCAAAGGCAAAGAAGCGGTCCCTAATCAGTTGCAACAGGCTGAGCCCCGGCTTGGATTGAACTTCCCAGATCGTGTTCAGTGCGTCCTTGAGTTCGGTAAAGACGCCCGTCGTGGCGAACAGCATGGTCCCGACGCCAAGGAGTGCGTCCACGGTCGTAGCCGAGTGGGGCTGTGCATTCTGGATCAACAGCTCGACGGCGGCGACGCCTTCCTGGCCGATCAGGAACGCCGCCTGCGCGAGGATTTCACGTAGCGCGACTTCGCGGCCGAACGCGCGTTCGGCAATTTTGAAGGCGATGACGACAATCGGCGTCAGCGAGAAGACCGCGTAGAACGCGATGGCAGCCGCCATGCGCGGGACCTTGTCCTCCGACCACTCGTATAAAGCGCCTCGCAGGACTCGGGCGAGCTGGCTATATCGCTGCTTCATGTTCGGTTCGCGTTACGACTGCCAGGAAAGCGCTCACGGGCCGTTTATTCATTGATGCCCTGGTGCCTCAACACCCCGGCGGAACTCATGTATATTCTCTGTCCCCGGTTCGCTGGACGGCCAACTTGTTTAGATTCGGTTGGCGAACATTGTGCGCCCGTCGCCAAATTCTCACTTCGTCTGCGCTCGAACTCTTGTAGTGCGGACGTCAGGGCAAGTTGCCTGCGAATGAGCTTGTTCATGGCACCTCCTTTCTTCGATGCCTGAATTGAAGGCAACCCGCGCGCCGGGCGGCCCGGTTCGAGCATGGACGGACCAGTCCGATTGATGAGGAATGCCAGCATCGTGGTAAGCCGCAAACTGACGATTCGCGCCTTGCGCAGGCGTTAAGTTGGATTAGACTTGCAGCCCCGGCCTCAAAGGATGAGAGCCGCTCCTCTGTAACAATGGTTCACAGGAAAGAATCCCGTTGCCATGGAATGCACGAGCCTTTGCGAAGAGATCCGCCAAGACGCCGCGAACGTCATCCGTCAGTGCCGTCACTTGGCAGCCGAATCTCGCTCAGCAACTGTGCGAGTACGTTTAGCTCAACTTGCGGAGTACGCCGAGCTGCTCCAAGCTGAGCCGGCCGCCACGCTAATTCGGTTCGCCGGCCATTTAAGCTGATAACTTAAAGAAAGTGCCGCGGTAGCTCACGGAACAGAAGCGTCCGCCGCGGCTGTTCACTGGTCGCGTGCGGCAGAGCCGCCGTCGGGCGCGACCTTTGGAACGAAGTAAACCTTAAGCGATTGCGCGCCCTCTCGGGAACCTGAGTCAAGTAATTGCTCGGTCAGAGATTGAATGCATGCTTGAGGGCACGACAGGAAGTTGGTAGAAAAACCGCCGCAACGGTTCCCGCGAAGCGACGCGCCGTGGCGACCGGCTTTGTATGCTGAGCCTCCTATACGTTGCGGGGCTGTATGCGTCGCTGGACTCCATGCCTTCACACCGCGTCTTCAACCTGAATGGGTACACGTTAACATCTGAGGGTAGGCTGTGCTCAGTTACATTCGACTTTTATGCGCGGAAATTTAACTGCCGGCCGCAAAGCCGTCACGACCACCGCTGACCCTCCCTTGTCAGCCGAGCACTTGGCCGCGTTAGCCGCGGCGAAGCCGCGCCTAAATAAGGCTCGTGCTGCTGCCCGCGTAGCGACGTTCAACGGGTGGACCATCGGCGTCTTCGCCGCTCTTTCCTGGCCGTTCGCATTCTTCAGCGTCGAAGGCGTCCTGCTAGCGCTCGGATTGTCGATCGTGGCTTATCTTGAGTTCCACGGCCGCCGCCGACTGCGTCAATTCGATCCATCGGCGGCGACTCTGCTCGGCTGGAACCAAGTCGGCCTCCTGATGCTGATCTCGGTCTACTGCCTGTGGCAATTGTGGGCTGCGCTCAACAGTCCCGGGCCCTTTGCGACGGAAATGAAGGCTCAACCGGAACTTGGCGAGGTATTGGGGTCGGCTGAAGAATTGGATTCTCTTTATCGAAGTATCGCTGTGGCGTTTTATGGGGTCGTCATTCTCTTGACGCTCATCTTTCAAGGCCTCAACGCCATTTACTACTTCACCAGGCGCAAGCATATCGTAGCCCTCCTGCAGGACACTCCTGCGTGGGTACTGGACCTCGAGCGGAATGCGGCTGGCGCATAAAGCAAGGGACCGGCTGCAAAGGTCGGCCCCTTCACTTCGTGTCTATGTGGCATCACGTTAACCGGCCGGCACACTCGGAGGAGCCGGTGGAGCTGGAGGCAGGGGTTGCGTTGCTGGCGGCGCCGCGACGGCCCCGGATTGGACCTCGGGGGCAGCCGCTTTGACTTGCGAACGTGGGATGGGGCGGACGAACTGGATGTCCACGCGATCTCCTGGATGCATTCCGGCGATCAAGTTAACGACATCGTTCGGGCTTTCGACGACGCGCGCGTTAATGGCCGTGATCATGTCGCCAGGACGGAGGCCCGCAACTTCGGCCGGAGCACCAGGAGTCACTGTGCGAACGACCGCCGCGGCGGGAAACTCCGGGTCAATCGTAATGCCGAGCAGCGCGTGGCCCGCCGCTCCAGCCGCAAGCTTGGCGCTCGTGGTGTTCACCTGCGGCACGTAGTCCTCGGCCGGCTGCTGGATCTGGTTCGGCTGCTGGTTGACAGTCGCGCCACCGTAGCCCGAAATGCCGCCATAGTAACCATTGTTGTAGTAGCCGCTGTTGTAGATTCCATTTCCAAAAATGCGGTTCAGGCCGCCGAGCCCGCCAAACAGGCCAAGCCCGCCGTACCACGGAAAGTTCCCATAGCCATACGGGCCGGCGCCTAAGCCCAGGCCAAAGCCGCCGTAAGAATTGCCGCCGTAGCCGCGATACCCCGAGCCGTAATATCCGCCGGGATAGCCGTAGGTCCTGGCCGCCGCGTCGCCTGTGACACGGGTGTTGCCGTTCAACGCGCGAGCGTTCGCGCTTCCGTTGGTAGCGTTGTTCGATTGACGCGTGTTCACAGTGGCGGAGTTGTTGCTCCGAACACTCGGGCGGTTGGCAACACCGCCCTGAAGTTGACCGCCGCCGACGTTGCCGTGCGCGTTTCCGCGACCGCCGACATGGATGTTGGCCCCGCCTACCTGGGCGTTGCCGCCTGCATGTCCGCCACGACCGTGTTGGGCGACGGCGCTCGACGCGCCAAGCGTGAGAGTTGCAACTAGCGCCACCGTAATTGCAAATTGTGAATTCTTAACGCGCATGTTGCGCTCCTCAAGATGTGTGGTTTTGCAAGGCTTGGGCATCGCCTAGACGCGCCATACGACCCAGGTTCACCGCTGCAAGCGGCGTGCCATTGAAGATAGTATTGTCCTAAATCGTGTGCGTTTAGCCGTTTGCGGAGGTGGTATTAGGGGGGACTAGTCGGATCTGCGGTTGGCGAGAATGGCTGGCGAGGCTGCTCGGCGATCATTGGAGGAGCATCGAGAGTTCAAGCGGTCGGCCATGGCGCCAATGCGGAATTTTCGATGCTCCGGATGCGTCGAACATTCGAGGCCCCGGCTTCGACCGTGGCGGAGACGGTCATCTGCCCCTTAAAACGCTGCTTCGGCGAACGGCTCAAACAGAGGCGGCAGCCGAACGCCGGGATTCCGGCGCTTGCGCGTCGCTCGCCCCGGAGAATGCCTTAAGGCCCGAGATCCGGCGTTATTACGTTCGTGGCCCCGCGCCACGGTGATGCCGCCGGCATAGCATCGCTTGCCGTGAGCGTCATAGCAGAGAACCATCCCGCTCGTCACAGCGCCGAAGCGCTGCGCCTCAGTGCCTCCTTCATCGGCCAAGACTGAGGCGAACGGCAAAACTCTGGTGCGCGCGATCGTAGCAGTATTGAGCCGACGCTCATCCCGGCGTTTGGGCGTCGTCGCCACGACGACGAGCTTGGGCGGAGTTTCGTCGGATGGCGAAAGGAGCGACGTTAAGCGCTCCAGCTCGCTACGAATCGCTTTGGAACAAGGACATCTCGGGTGTAGAAACAAAGCCCGTGAATTGATTCTCGGCAAGCGAGCCGCGCCGCCCCTTCCGCCGACGAGTTCACTGCCGGGAAGTGTTATTGACTCTTTGGTTGAAACTTTGCGTTAATAAGCCCACGAATTTACCGGTTTCTAGACGCCCATTTTCTGATGGTGAATTCAGCTTGCAATTACGCTTTAACGTCGATCAAGCGAGGCCATTGCTGATAGGCCTCCCAGTACGTTTTCTTGAGCGCGATTTCGTCGTCGGCTGCGGTGGGTTGGATCCGCCCTTGTTCGTCAATGGCGCGTGAAACCACTGTATGCACACCCGGCTTCACGGCGCCTAAGTCAATCGAAAAGAATCGCCAGCTAAACCTTTCCAGCGGCCGCTCGTCAAGGATCGCTTCGCGCCATTCGCCTTTGTCCAATTGCACTTCGACCTTCTTGATGGGCGTGCCGTCGCCCCAGGCGGCGCCGAACGCCTTGAGCGGAATCTTGTTGTCCTTCGTGGCGCGGCGCGTCACCCGGGCGATTACCGACTTCACGTTCATACGCGTGACGGAGCTTTCGACGAACACGACTTCATTTCCGTGGCGTTCTCCGCGAACGGTCACGTAATCGCGGCCCATGAACCGACTCATGTAACGGCGGTCGCGAATCTCGATGCGCCGCAGCCATTTCACGTTGGCAATGCCGTACCAACCAGGAACGATCAGCCGCAGCGGCGCACCGTTTCGTGTCGCCAACGGAACGCCGTCGCGCTCGTAGGCCAGGAGCAGGTTAAGACGTAGGGCATCATCGAGAGACAAGCTGCGTCCAAAGGGCACGTCCACCGTCAACTCGCGCGGAGTTCCTTTGCGAAGCGTCTCGGCTTGTCGGTCATGACCGAAAAACACGACTTCATTAGCCCCAGGCTTGAGGCCGCATTCCTTGAGGAGCGGCGCCAGCGGGGCGCCCGTCCAGCGGCTGTTGTACACCGCGTTCGTGAATCCAGGAGCCGAGCCATTGCCGGAGCATTCGAGCGTCATGAACTGGTCTTGGCTGGGGATTGCTTTCAGCTGATCGATGCTCAACTTGCGGGGATGATCGATTAACCCGCTGATTTCCAATTCAGCGCCCGCCGCGCCAATTTCCGGAACGCCATAGTGTTGAACGCTGAAGACCTGGTCTTGGGGAGTCGACCAATTCGTAAGCTTTTCCCAGTTGAGGCAGTCGGGTTTTGTGGGCGGCTCATGTTGAAAAGGGACCAATTCTTCGTCCGCCGCTTGGCTGGCGAAGATAAAATCCGGCAGAGCCATCATCGCCACGCCCGCCGCCGAAAACGTCAAGGTGTGTTTGAGGGCTTCGCGACGTGAGACGATAATTGTCGGCATGACAGGCGCCTCTAGATCAAAAAGATCGATCGTGTATGCGATTGAGCATTCCAGAAACATCACCGCACGGGCGTTCCCTTCCTCTCGCTTTCAACCCAATCTCGCTAGCGAGCCATCGGCCGGATGCGCCATTTTCAAACCAGAATCCACTAACGGACGATATGAGTCAACAACGCACCCCCTATTGGAGGCGCCGCTCCGCCGTGCGATAGGTTTTGCGTTGCATCGACGCGATGCGTCCGGCGGAGACCGCGTCAATTCGATCCAGCCGCGGGGCGCTGTTGGGCTGGATTCAGATCGGCCTACTCGCGCCGCTCTGGGACTATTGCTTGTGGCAATTGTAGGGGGTCCTCAGCGGACCTGATCTGATGGCGAAGGAATTGCCGGCTCAACCTGAGCGGGGTGAAATGCTGGGCTTCACTCATTTGCCTTTTGTGCCTGAGCGACCATCGCACGATTTGTCGATTCTTTTTCTTTTTTTGCCGAAAACTCCAAGCTCGGCGCCGTCACAATGCTTGGATGAGCAACCGAGACCTGGGCTGGCTGAGCAAGCTGGTGGTTGAGCGTGCAGGGGCGCTTCAACTTTTTGCCTGTCAATGGGTTGACGCTGCAACGGCCGAAGACGTTGTGCAGCAATCATTCGCTTCGCTGCTGGCGGAAACAACGCCTCCGAGTAATCCGATCGCCTGGATGTATCACGCCGTTCGCAACGCTGTCGTCGATCACCATCGTTCGTCCAAGCGTCGTCGCCAGCGGGAAAACAAGCTTGCGGATGCGCGAAGCGACTGGTTCGAGTCTCATCCGGAAGAAAGGCTGGATGCGCAAAGTGCCGAGGCCGCGTTGCAAGCTTTAGACGGCGACGCTCGGCAGATTGTGATCATGCGCATCTGGGGCGATTTAACGTTCGCGGAAATCGCCACTGTAATGAAGCTGAGTCTCTCGACCGTCCACGACCGCTATACAAAAGCGCTGGTAGATCTGCGACGCGCCTTGGAGAAAACATGTCCGACCAAGAGTTGAACCTGAGCGATCAAGAGTTCGAGGCGGCGCTCAGATCGTTGTCCCCGAGGGCAATTCGACTTGACCCTGCTGAAGCCGCCTTCCAAGCGGGTCAGCGCTCGGTACGAGCGCAGTTACGGCGTTGGCGAGCAGCGACAGGAACGCTCCTGCTCTTCGCCGTCGGAAGCTGGCTATTGCCAAAGCAGCCATCCTCCGTCCGGGACACACGGAATCGCGTACTGGCCGCCACCACCGCCTCACGCCAAGCGGAGCCAATCTCCGACCAGAGCATGATCAAGCTGCAAAATGCGATGTGGGAAAGCGGCGTGGACGGCTTATCTCCAGTATCGCTTGCGCCGGTCAAGCTTCTCAACATTCAAGCAAATAACCCATCCGAAGCAGGTGAATGATGAAATCATTGATCGTCACCATAGCCGCGCTTTGTTCGATCGTGCCAAAGGTGTGCCTGGCAGCTGAATCGACAGTGGCTAATCGTCTCGACAAGCAATCCTTCGAGTTAAGCCCGACCGCAACGCCTCTGCCCGCGCTCAAATACCAATTCACGTTCGACGCCCCTGGCGACCGGCTGCCGGGCAACGCCGCCATCCTCTACCTGGATTCAGTCCTCCTTCTGGGACCGAAGACGAGAGAAAATGTGCAGCAGGCGGTCGACGCTCGTGGCGCCGACAAGGAGGCCTTTGCGAAACTCGCCGACTCGCTTGAACGACCGGCCCTGTTCAACGAATTGGAGATCGCTGGACGCCGCAGCGAGTGCGATTGGGAGCCGCCTTATCGCGAAATGGGGGCCGAAACGCTGCTGCCGCATCTAGAGCCACTTGTCAAAGGCATTAGCAGGCTCTTGTGGGTGCGTGCCCAGCGTCAGGTCGATCAAGGACAGGCGCAAGAGGCCATCAAGACGATTCGATTGGGCTATGAGATGTCCGACAAGATCGGACGTGAGGGACTTCTTGTCTCGGGACTGGTGGCCTTGGCGGTGGACGAGTTTATGGACGACGCCGTCGTGCAGCTGATCAGTCGGCCCGAATCGCCCAATCTCTACTGGGCTCTTACCGGATTGCCGCCCCGCTGCTCAATCTTCAATCAGTCGCTCTGTGGTGAGCGGCGATGGCCACTCACCGCGATGCCGGACCGTGCGCCCTTCCCAGTGAGTCAGCCGTTGTCAGTCGCCGAACAATGGCGAGCTCTGTTCGCGGATGTTAAGCGGCTTACCGCGGATGGCGGTCAAGATGCGTTCCCCGATCCGATTAAAAGTGCATCGTCCGAAACGTTGAAAGCTGCTCGCAGCGAGTACGCCGCAATCCACAAACTTTCGGCGGCTCAAGCTACTGACGTCGACGAGGTCGTGGCGTTGGGCGAACATTATTCCCGGCAATACTACGTCGCCTACGATGAATGGCATAAGTTGCTCCGCCTGTCGTATCCGGCGCAATTGATCAAAGCGAAGGAGTTTGACGTATGGTCGAGAAAGATGAAGGAAGATCATCCTTCGAACCCGCTGCTTCAAGCTTCGCCAGAGATGGAGAAGTTGGTCATGAAGTTCGCAGTAGCCGATCGACGACTGGCCGCTCTCCGAACCGTTGAGGCGCTGCGATCCTATGCGGCGGCCAACGGCGGTAAATTGCCCGAGCGCTTGGACGAAGTAATCGAAACGCCCGTTCCCGCGAACCCCATGACGGGACAGGCCTTCCACTATACGCTTGCCGACGGCGTCGCCACGATTTCAGACGCAGCTGCGAACGCGCCATTGGAATACACGATCAAGATGCGTGGCGAACACAGTTCGAAACGCGCGCCGTGATTTCGCTTCGACAGCGGCAGCGCTCCATCAGGCGCAAGTACTAAGCCCTTCAAGCCTTTGAGGTACGAAAGAACCATGCGAGCCTGGAAAACCTCGCTAAGCGCTGACGTCGAAGAAACTGAACTGCTTCCTAGACCGGCGCACCGATTCCTCATTTGTCGATATTTTTTCGCTTTTCTCCAAAAAAACTCTCGTTCGGCGTCTTCAATTATCCTGGATGAGTCATCGAGACGTTCACTGGCTGAGCAAGCTGCTGATTGAACGAGCGGGAACGTGTTTAGATCTTCTTCAACATTTAAAGGCGCAATAAACGGCCGTGAAAACACTTCTTACGTCCAGCTGTGCTCTCTTAGTCTGCGTCCAATGCTCTTGGGCGGACAACACATTTACAGACTCGGAGGTCGCGGGAATCCAGGCATTTCTGGAGACGCAAGTCGGCCACAGCAATTCCGCCATGGTAATTGGGCTCGTGGATGAAAAGGGCACGAAGGTATTTAGCGCCGGAAAGCTCGACAATGGCGCCGGGGGCGCGGTCAACGGAGATACGGTGTTTTTCATCGGATCTCTTACCAAGACTTTTACCACGCTTGCATTCTTGGACATGGTTGAGCGGGGAGAAGTGAGATTGGACGATCCACTCGCCCGTTATCTTCCACCCTCGGTAAAAGTTCCAAGTTACCAAGGCAGACAAATCACGCTGAACGATTTAGCCACACAAACGGCCGCGTTGCCTTTCAATCCGGAGAGCATGAAGAGCCCGGACGATCGAGCTGACTACGAGCAATTCACCGTGGACAAAATGTATGCGTTCTTATCGGAGTACGCCCTCTCGCGCCAGCCGGGCGCAGAATTCCAGTATTCCAACGTGGGCATGTCGATCTTAGGTCAAGCGCTGATGAACAAAACCGGCAAGGACTATGAGTCGTTGATTGCCGAACGCATCTGTGCTCCGCTTGAACTGCCTAGCACTCGCATTAAGCTAACGGCGGAACTGCGCTCCAGACTGGCCATGGGGCACGACGCAACTGGCAAGCCATCGCTTCCGTTTAAGCTCGACGCCTACCAGCCCGCAGGGGGGATGCTTTCAACGGCAAACGATCTGCTCAAGTATGCGGCAGCCCAAGCTGGACTGGCGCAGTCGAAATTGTCCGCATCTATATCCCGATCGCACATTATCCGGCATACGGACCATCGCGGGCGACCAGGACTAGACTTGCCGGAGTACTTTGGCCGGACGGCCACCTGCTGGTTCGACCAGAACGCTGTCCAGCCCGTGGGCATGGACTTGCTCGCCCATGGGGGCGGCGCCGGCAGTTATCACGCGTATCTGGGCTTTGATCAGAAACAGCATCGGGGAGTGGTTGTATTGACCACCGCAAATGATGTGTCCGTAGAAGCGATTGGTTGGACGTTGCTCCAGCGACGTACTTTGAGTAGCGAGAGCGCGAAGGATTTTGCGCGTGAAATGGTCGGCATTGGCGCCGCGATTGTTTTCGACGCGGACACTCACATGCTGCGAATTACGAAGGTGCTTACGAACTCGCCCGCCGCAAAGGCTGGTCTATCCGACGGACTCTTGATTCAAAGGATTGACGACGTTTCTACGGAGGACAAAGAGATCGCACAATGCGTCCGATTATTGCGCGGGCCGCCAGACACCAGGGTTCGACTGGACGTCGTCGATCCGCAGCTTAATCAAACAAAATCGGTCGAATTGACGCGAAAGAAGTTTGCCACTTCAAGTTCGTAGATTCCCCCTAAAATGGAGTGTGGCTGGGAAGCCCGGGGACGGCTCGTTTGCTTCCAATTGCTTGCTCGCCCGCCGGCTGGCTGAGCGCGGCGTGCGGTTCATTCATCTGTATCATCGCGGTTGGGACCATCATGGGATCGTGCGCCTCTGTTTACTGTTCGGTTCCACGCCGCGGAAAGAGGACGGTGAAACGCGTGCCCATTTCCGCTGACGATTCCACGTCGATCGTGCGCAAGTCGGGACGGTGCTACCGAGGCGAGGGCACATCACCGCTCATAGCGGGCCAAGCGGTCATTTCCTAGGCAACGCCAAGAGCCGGCGCTTTGTGCGGCGAAGTGCAAAGCAGCGTTCTGCGAGACCGTCCCGAACACGCGAGCGGCGGCGTAGAGGGGAATGGGCCTTTGCTGCAACGCTTATGCCAAGCCGCACACGTTAAGGGTTGGCTCAAGAGGAACATCGCATGTTGGCCATCGTCGCCAAGGAGTGTCGCACTTGAAGTCGCCCCAGCGCTAGAAGCCGTCGACAAGTATCAATTTGGGGGTGATCCTTTGTCCTTGGCGGCTTTGGAGTCGGGGCTTCCAGGTTTTTCATCCTTCATAATGAAGGCGTGCCTGCGTCGCTGGGCCATAGCCCTCGAGACGAGACCGTCGCCTCTCAACGCCCGAGTACACGTGCCCCTGCTGATTGTCGGGGAGTATGAGTGCAGCTTGGGTTTGCTCCGGCCGGCCGCAACCAGAAGAAGCGGAAGGCAGTCAAAGAGAGCCTTCAACCTGCGCACTTACTCGCGGGCTCTCACTGCCGCCTGTTTCATCAGACGCCGTGCGGCGCACTCGCCAATTTGATGCCCGACCATGGCCGCGGCCTCTTCCAATTCGCGGGCCACTTCCATGCCGGCGCGTTCTCCGCTCAGGACGGCCTGCGCGATCAAAACATGGTGGGCGATATAGCGGGCATCTTGCTCCTTACGGCATGTATGCCATTGGTCCCCGTCGAGCAAGACCTGCCAGCCGACACTCGCCACGTGGCGGACGGTAATCGTAGGTTCATCAATCATGGCTGCTCTTTGGCATCGAGACACGGCTCACGTTTCGGTCATGGATTGTTAGATCCCCTTCACCTGTCACGCAGACGAGCTTGGTTCATAAAGCCGCATTCCCGATCCACGCGATCCACGCGTTGATGGGTACGCATAGAACGCCAGGAGCCGCCGCCCAGCATCGGTTGTCATCGTGTTTTGTAGATACTCCAGGGCGGCGTTGCGTCCGATTCCTCTTCGATAAATCGCCGCAAAAGCCGCCCGCAATTCCGCGCGTTCGCTCACGGTCAGACCCGCCCGCGTCATGCCGATGCGGTTCTCGGCGACGACGTTGCCTTCTCGATCAGTGATGCAAAACGGCGGCACATCCTGCGTGATGCGGGCCAGAATACCGACGAGCGCCAGCTCGCCAATCCGCACGTGCTGGTGGACGGCCGCGTTTCCTGAGATGATCGCTCGGTCTCCCACTTGCACATGTCCGCCCAGAAGGGCGCCGCTCACGAGGACCACATCGTCGCCCAATTGACAGTTATGGCCGACGTGCGAGTTTGTCATCAGTAAGCAGCGTTTGCCAACGATCGTCGCAGTTCCGGCAGCCGTCCCGCGGTGTACGGTTGCCCCTTCGCGAATCACACTGCTTTCGCCAACCAAGCAGTTGGAAGCTTCGCCGTGATGTTTCAGGTCTTGTGGCGCATCGCCGACGACGGCACGGGAATGGACACGGCAGCCAGCCTCAAGCGTGGTGCGACCCAAGACAACGGACGCCGGGGACAGCACGCAATCCGGGCCGACTCTGACGGGTCCGCTCAGAATCGCATAGGGCCCAATTGATGCACTGGCGTCGACCTCCGCGGCACTATCGACGACGGCGGTGGGATGGATGGGCATGGCAGGGCAGATCGTATCAACCGGCGAGCAAGTAAAAAGTAGACTGCGCGTAAACGGCCACGAATAAACGCTTGCGGGGCGCCGCTAGCACTCTCTGTGCTGACCTACGGTAAATTGGCTAATAATTGCTAAAGCTAAGGCGAAAATCAACGGCAGAAAAATAGCTGGCGGACCGCTGCCGCGGATCCGCTCATGGCAAACGCCAAAGGCATTTGACGAACTGTAGAAAATGACTCGCGGTATAATAGCTCAAAACGGAGGGCATCAAGGGGCCAGTGCGGCCGACTTGCCTTACCTGCGGTAATTTCATGGTTCGCTGACACGATAGTCAGCCTTTCAAAAGCATTCGCATTGTCCAGAGTTAGGCGCCTTAAAGATGGAACTGCCCACCACCGTCTTGTGCGAAAAGTGTGGCGCTGAGGCGCATGTGCCTCGTCAAAGTACTGATGAGGACGCCATGTCGGGGCATATGCCTGGTTTCGATCAGCGTTGGCAGGCGGGCTTCTGGTTCACCATCATCTGCCCTAACTGCGGCAGACGTGACCAGCAGCTGGCGGCTCCGCCCGAACCTTAGAGCCTCGCAAGTGACCGTCATTCGCAAGGCCGCGTTTCATAAACAACCTTCATGACTGGTCGCGCCGGGGATGACACCTCGTTCAGTTACCCTGTCCAAGCGGCACTCTGTCGCTCTAGCGCTCGCTCTTACGCTGGCGTTCGCAAGATGGGCACGCCGCTGGGCTTGGGTCGATACGGAGGGCCCATGAAATAATGCCAAGCGGAATGCGGGCTGTGCCGGAGACTGAGTGTTAAACATGACGTTGTTCCGCCGATTCGTGGCAGACGCGATTTGGTACCGGTAACTGGCGAACAGCGGCCGCGACTACACCGTGGCGAACCGCTAAGCGCAACAAAAATGGCTCTCGTCGCATCCGAGGGCGACGAGAGCCATGTCATCTATAACGGCAATGCTCAAAATGCTTACGTCAGCGGCCCCTGCTGCTCGCGAAAGCGACGGGTGTCGCGCCTAACCGTCAGCTCGACTGGTCCAACGAGCGCACCGCCGACAGCGGCGACCATTGAAAGCAGCATCCCGGCGAAGGCCCACCAAGAACCTTCTTTCCCTGCCTGGCGAGCCCGGTCGATCGAGGCTTGGCGTTCTTCGGGCGTCTGGCCAGCATTGGTACTCGCTGCAGTCTGGTTCGCCGTGGTCATGTTCCTTGACGCCGCTGCAGTGTCCACCCCTGCGCGGATCCCATTAACGGTGAGCCAGAGTAGCAACACCGACGTCGTACCCCAGAGGACGACTCCATAGAGGATTGCTTCAGTCCGGCTCTCGCCCACGGTAACCTGTGTCGTCACCCAGCCGCCGGCGAAGAGGGCGATAAGCAGTGAAATGAATCCCCAAACGCCCGCGCCTGTCCCCAACGAGCGGGCATTGACGTCGTCGCTGACGCTCATGCCAACGGCGACGCCAAGCGCCATCAGCAGCGCGTAAATTGCCATGGCGACCGCTGCTCCGGCTAAAATTGCTCCCCAACTGATCCGACTTCGCACCGAGCCATAATCGACGTCTCGTTCTATAACCGTAGACATGTTTCAGACCTCCAAAACCTTAATTGCGTTCACCCCGAACACGGATGCCACCTGCTAGCAAAAACCGGGCCTTTGAGTGGATTTGGCAAATTCCCAAAGTCTGAAGCGGTTAAAGCGGATAACCGTGGCTCATTTGGATGGCCGGCAGCCAGACGGCGAGCTCCGCCCCCCCGTAGATGTGCGGCCATTGAAGTCTCGACTCGGCCCGAATCGCCGGCAATTAATGCAGCCCGCCCCGCCACGCGCGGTGAGAGAGGCCTAGCAATTCCCGACCCTCGCCGAGGCGCTCGGCTCAACAGGGAGCAGTCTACCCAAGCGGGGCCTTGGTAACCGGCGATTGGCAGCCTTTATTGGATAAGCGATCCCTAATAGGACGCGCTCCTCGTGCTGGAGTCACCGCTGCCTTGCAAGGTTTCAATCTCCTGCAGCACTTGGCAGACGATTCGGCCCGCTTCGGTCAGCTCAAGCGGATGGGCGATTACCCAGGGCCAGCGCGCACTCTGGGCGATTCAGGCAGGATAGCGCGTTTCGGCGGCGCGGTGTAGGTTGACGGTTTTCTTTCTGGGAGAACCGCCATGAACGTATCGTCGTTCCGTTCGTTGGTCGAGCGGTTGGAGCA
>JAICUM010000095.1 GCA_025935855.1 Pirellulales bacterium
GACGCCGCCGTGCCGATGAGCATGAGCTTGCGGCAGACATAGTCCTTGGCATCGCGCGACGCGTCGCTGCCGAGCACCGCGGCCAGCCGCTCTTCCAGCTTCGCCGCCGTGGCCGAATCGTCCGACGAGGCGATGACCGCATCGTCGATCGGCTTGAGCAGTTTCACGTCAGCGCCCCAATCGTACGACTTCAGGGCTTCGAATGCTGCGTCCAACATCTTGGTTTACCTTGCAAGGTTCGATGGCTGATTTATTTGGCCGCGGGGCTTGCGGCGCGCCCGCCGCGAGCGGCGGGGCTAAATGAACTTGACTCTATAACTGCCACGGCTCGCGCCGCGCTCGGTCGATCATCCGATTTGCTTCGGCGTCCTCGGGGAACTGCTGCTTCGCCGGGTCCCACTTCAGCGACCGCTTCAGCTCATACGCAACGATGCCCAGGTGGCTCACGGTCACGGTGTTCACGGCGAACTCGATGTCGCGGAACGGCTTCTCGCTCCGGTTCTTCACGCAGTAAATGAAGTCGCCGTAGATGCCGCCCTCGCCCTTGTACGACGGCACGGCCTTGGGCTCCTTCTTTTCCTTCACATTCCCCTCGACGGCCATGTTCTCAGTCTTCGGCTTGTTGTGCGTCAGCTCGAAGCCGTTCGCGTAGCGGTAGGTCAGCCACGGCCCGCCTTCCTTCTCCTCGTGGTAGGTTACCTCGACCGGCTGCACCTCGCGCACGTCAGCGGCGAACGTGGCGCCGCCGAAGTGGTGGGCGCCCCAGTCGGTCATGCCGCCGCCGGAGTAATCGACGAACGACCGCCAGCTTTTGCCGTCGATCGAGAAACTGCCCGAGCAACGCGCCCCGTTGTACGGCGCCCACGGCGCGGGGCCCAGCCACATGTCCCAGTCCATGTCCGGCGGCGCGGCCTCGGCCGGAAGATTGCACAACGTCGAAAGCGGCCCGACGTTCACGTTGATCGATTTGATTTTGCCCAACTCGCCGCTCCAGCACTTGTTTACCAGCTCGCGATAATCCTCCAGCACGCGCTGGCTGCCGCCGGACATCACGCGGGCGTAACGCCGGGCGGCCGCGATCATCAGCGGCCCTTCGTGCAGCGTACGCGTCTCGGGCTTCTGGCAGTACACGTCCTTGCCCTGTCGGCAGGCGTCGATGGCGATGATCGCATGCCAATGGTCGGGCGTGGCGATGTGTACCGCATCGATGTCGGGGCGTGCCAAAAGCTCGCGGAAGTCGTTATACGTTTTGCAATCCTTGTTCTTGTAATGCTCGTCAACGCGGTGCTTTGCGGCCTCGCGGGCGCTCTTGCGAACGTCGCACGCGGCCACGTACTGCACGTCGGCCCGGCCGGTGAACGCCTGCTGGTCGCCGGAACCCATGTTGCCGACGCCGATGCCGCCCATCACGATCCGGTCGCTCGCCGGCGGCGTATCGCCCCGGCCCAGAGCGGCGGAGGTGATGATGTACGGCGCCGCGGTGAGGGCGCCGGTGGTTTTGAGAAAATCGCGACGAGTGGTGGTTCGCTGTTTCATGTTCTCTGGAATCTCAAATCTCAAATTTGAAATCTCAAACTATTCCCCGGCTGCCGCAATCATCGGCTGCCGGCCGCCGTTACGCAAGAATGTCGTGGACGACTTTCGCCGGTTCCACTCCGGTCAGCTTGGCGTCCAGCCCCTGGAATTTCACGGTGAATCGCTCGCCGTCGATGCCCAACAGGTGCAGCATCGTGGCGTGTAGGTCGTGGATGCTCACCGGGTTTTCGACCGCCGCGTAGCCCAACTCGTCGGTGGCGCCATAGTTCAGCCCGCGCTTCACGCCGCCGCCGGCTAGCCAGATGCTGAAGCCCTTATTGTGGTGATCGCGGCCGTCGCCGCCCTGCGACATCGGCGTGCGGCCGAACTCGCCGGCCCACACGATGAGCGTGTCGTCGAACATGCCGCGTCGCTGCAGGTCTTTGATGAGAGCCGCGCACGGCCGATCGACTTCCCCCGCCTTGAACTCGATGCCTTGCTTCAGCCCACCGTGGTGATCCCAATCGCGGTGGTAAAGCTGGATGAACCGCACGCCGCGCTCCGCCAGCCGGCGAGCGAGCAAACAGTTCGAACCGAACGAGCCGTCGCCCGGCTGGCAGCCGTACAGCTTCAGCACCTCAGCCGGCTCGTCGCGCGTGTCCATCAGCTCGGGGACGCTCATCTGCATCTTGAACGCCATCTCATACTGCGAAATGCGCGTGGCGATTTCCGGATCGCCGACCAGTACGTCCTCGGCCGCGTTGATTCGATTCACTGCCTCGATCACATCGTGCTGCCGATCACGCGTCACGCCCGGCGGGCTAGTAAGGTACAGCACCGGATCGCCTTTGCCGCGAAGCTGCACGCCCTGGAAAAGGCTCGGCAAGAAGCCGCTCGACCACTGCCGCGCCGCGACCGGCTGGTTCTGCCCGCCCTGCCCTTGCGACATGAGCACGACGAACGCCGGCAGATTCGTCGCCTCGGAACCGAGTCCGTAGGTTACCCAGGAACCCATCGACGGTCGCCCCGTGATCTGCGAGCCGCTGTTCATGAACATGTGGGCCGGATCGTGGTTGATAGCCTCGGTGGTCATCGACCGCACGATGCACATCTCGTCGGCCACGCCGCCCAACTGTTCAAACAGCGCGCACATTTGGCTGCGGGCCTGGCCGAACTTCCTGAAAGACAACTGCGGGCCGAAGCACACGAGCTTTTGCCCCTGGAGCTGCGCGATCTGCTGCCCCTTGGTAAAGCTCTCGGGCATCGGCTGGCCGTGCTGCTTGGCCAGCTCCGGCTTGTAATCAAACGTTTCGAGGTGCGACGGCCCGCCGGCCATCGTCAGCCAGATGACGCGCTTCGCCTTGGCCGCGTGATGGAGCGGATTCACTGCGCCGAGCCAGCGATTGCTTGTCGCCGTCGCGAAGGCCGAGGAATTCAGCAGCGTGCCAAGCGCCGCCGTCCCGACGCCCGCCGCCGCCTTGCCCAAAAACACGCGGCGATTCAGTGCAAGCGGATTGTCGAGCCGAACGCTGCCGTGCATATCGCTTTTCCTCAATTGCGAACAATGGTCTCGTGCAGGTTGAGCACCAGCCGCGCGACGCTGGTCCACGCGGCCAGCTCCACCGGATCAGCCTTCTCCGGCAGCGGCGCCTGGCCAACATTGAGCAGCGCGCTCGCCGCCGCCGGATCAGCCGCCAGCTCAGCGCGGTGTTTTTCGAACATCGACGCCGCGATTGCCAGCTCCTCGTCGCGCGGCGGCCGATCGAGCGTTTGCCGCCAGGCCCAGCGCACCTTCGCCGCCGGATCGGCGCCCCCTTCGGCCATCATCCGCGCCGCGAGCGCCCGCGCCGCCTCGACATAGGTCGGATCGTTCAGCAGCACCAGCGCCTGCTGCGGGATGTTCGACCGCGCCCGATCGGCGGCGCATTCCTCCCGGCTCGGCGCATCGAACGCCAGCAGGCTGGGATGCAAAAACGACCGCTGCCACCACGTGTACAAGCCGCGGCGATACTGGTTCGGCCCCTTGTCGGCTTCATACGTCCGCGGCGGAAAGTTCAGGCTCTCCCAATACCCATCCGGTTGGTACGGCTTGACGCTCGGCCCGCCGATTGTCGACACCAACAGCCCGGAGACGGCGAGCGCATTGTCGCGCACCAGCTCCGCGTCCAAGCGGAAGCGGCTCTGCCTTGCGAGCCAGCGATTGTCCGGATCGCGCACCAACTGCTCCGGCGGCGACGTCGAAACCTGCCGGTACGTTTTACTCGTGACGATCGTCCGCACCATGTGCTTCACGTCCCAGCCGCTGTCCATGAACTCCACGGCGAGCCAATCCAAGAGCTCCGGCTGCACCGGCCATTCACCCTGCGAGCCGAGATCGTCGAGTGTCTTCGACAGGCCGATGCCGAAGAACTGTTTCCACAGCCGATTGACGAACACCCGCGCGGTGAGCGGGTTGTCACGCGAGACGATCCAGTGCGCCAGGTCAAGCCGCGTCAGCCGATGGTCCGCCGGCGCCTCGGCGTGCGGCAAAAAATGCGGCAGCGCCGGCTGCACCACCGGCCCCGATTCATCCATCCAGTTGCCGCGCGGCAGAATACGCACCGTCCGCGGCGTTCCCGACGGCGACGACACCAGGCACCGCGGCAGGCTGTTCTCAAAATCCGCCGCCGCCTTCTCCGCCGCTTCTTTCTTCGTCCGCAGCTCCGCCAACTCCGGAAGCTGCGATTTGAAGTGCGCCGCCACCTTCGCCTGCTGCTCAGGCTTCCGCTCCTTCGCCGCGATGCGAAGGATTTCGAGGATCTCTTTCGGAGGCAGCGCCGCCGAACCGTTCCCGGCAACGTTTGCCGTCTTCGCTTCACCTTTCTTCTTCCGAGCGCCTCCTGCGAGCGCCTTGCGCTTCTGCACGTACTCCGCCTCGGCAACGACAACCATTTCCCACGCTTCCTGCGCCGCCGCCAATTCCGGAGAAGTCGCGTCAAACTTCGCCCGCAACGCCTCCACCTCCGCCTGCCGCCGCTTCAGCTCGGCGGCTTGCTCCGGCGTCGGCGCCAGCATCCCCGGTTCACTTCCAATGATCGGCTCGGCGATGTCCGCGAAGAACGCCCCCAGCGAATAAAAGTCGCGCTGCGTCATCGGGTCGAACTTGTGATCATGGCACTGGCAACAGCCAAACGTCTGCCCCAGCCACACCGTGCTGACGGCCCGCACGCGATCGGCGAGCATCCGCGCTTCATAGTCCTTCGCCTGCGCCCCGCCCTCCTGCGTGGTGAGCAGCAGTCGGTTGAAACACGATGCGATCTTCTGCTCCTGCGTGGAATCAGGCAGCAAGTCGCCCGCCAGTTGCTCGATCGTAAACTGGTCGAACGGCTTGTTCTCGTTGAACGCCTTGATCACATAATCGCGATACGGCCACACGTTGCGCGGATTATCGGAGTGGTAGCCGATCGTGTCGGCGTATCGCACCACGTCCAGCCAGGGCAGCGCCATCCGCTCGCCGAAGTGCGGCGACGCGAGCAGCCGATCCACCAGCCGATCGTACGCGTCCGGCGCCGCATCGTTCACAAAGGCATCGACTTCCTCCGGGTTCGGCGGCAGCCCGACCATGTCGAACGACAGCCGTCGGATCAGCGTACGGCGATCCGCCTCCGCCGACGGCTGCAACTCGCGTGACTTGAGCTGCTCCGTCACGAGTGCATCGATGGAATTCGAGCCCTCCGGCGTCTTCGGCCGCACGGGCGATTCGTAGGACCAGTGCTGCTGATAAACGGCCCCCTCGGCGATCCAGCGGCGCAGCAGCGCCTTTTGTTCCTCGGTCAATTGCTTATGCGAATCCGCCGGTGGCATCCGCTCGTCGGCGTCTTCGCTTTCGATCCGCCGCACTAGCTCGCTGCCATCGGCGTCGCCGGGCATGATAGCGCCCGAATCGACCGCCACTTCGCGCTTGTCGAGCCGCAGGTCCGCCTCGCGATGATTCGCGTCCGGCCCGTGGCAGTAAAAGCAGTTTTCCGTGAGGATCGGCCGTATGTCGCGATTGAAAGAAACCGCGGGCGTTTTTGCCTCGGCCCGGCACGTCGCGGCCACCAGCGCACAGGCAGCCGCCGCCAACCATGACGAGCGTTTGCAAAGCTTCTTGATCGCCGCCGTCATCAAGAATTTGGCCCTTTCGCGAGCGTGCCATGCCCACGTCTGCGTGGGCATGAGATGTCAACTCAGCATGCCCACCTCGACGGACCTCCGTGGGCATGGCACTCGCCGAGCAAGTGCCGGCATTCCTTCTAGCTTGAACGGACCACGGCAGCGACGCAAGGCATTGAGACTCAAATGCAGCCACACTTGCACAAAATCACTCCGCCGCAATGTGGGCGCCTTTTTCCGCCACCGAGCGCCGCATGAACAACACCAGGATGACGAGCACGGCCGCGGCCCACGCCAGCGACCAGAACACGTCAAAATACGCCAACGACAACGCCTGCTGATCGCGGGCGGTCTTCAGCGCCTCGAGCGTCATCTGCCGCGCCGCGGCCGGATCGCCGAATTGCTGCGTGAAAAACGCCTGCCCCTGCGTCGCAAATTGCTGTACGTTCGCGCTGAGCGGATCGAGAGCTTCATTCATCCGCAAGGTGTGAAATTGCTCCCGCCGGTCCAGAATGATCTTGCCGACGGAGGTCCCCACGCTGCCGCCCTCGTTGCGCAACAGCGCCAACAAGCCCACGGCCGCGCCTCGCAATTCTTTCGGCATATACAGAAAAGCTGCCACGTTCAGCGGGGCGAATACCAACGAAAGGCCCACGATCATCACCACTCGCGGCCAAACCACTTGCCACGGGCTGATTTCCAGATTCATCCGCGACATCCAATAGTTCCCCGCGGCAATCGTCATCAGACCCATGGCCATCAGATACCGGGCGTCCATGCCGCGCGTGAGCAGCCGGCTTACGATAAACAGCATCAGCACAGCGAAAATGCCGGCGGGCGACAGCACCAGCCCCGACTTCGTGGCGTCATACCCGAACAGCGACTGGAGCATCGCCGGCAGTGTCGTCGTATTGGCGTACAGCACGCCAAAGGCCAGAAAGATAATAATGCAGCACATCCGAAAGTTGCGTTCCTTGAGCGTGCGGAAGTTGATCAACGGGTGGTCGATTCGCAGCTCACGGATCACCAGCGCGATCAGGCAACCGGCGAAGATGACTGCCAACTTGTGGATCCGCCAGAAGGGATCGCCGAACCAATCCCACTCCTGCCCTTTACTGAGCAGGATTTCCCAAGCGACCATCCCCGCGCTCAACAGCACCAGTCCGAGGAAGTCGAACGGCGCATGCCGCGCCCGCATTGTTCGCCGCTGTTCCTTCAAGTAATCCGGGTCGAACACCAGCGCGTTGCACATCGCCAGCGCGAAGAGTCCCACGGGCACGTTCAAGTAAAAGATCCACCGCCAGCCGTAGTTGTCGGTGATGTACCCGCCCAGCGTCGGGCCGACGACCGGAGCAATGAGCGCCGCGACGCCGAACACTGTCTGCGCCTGGCCTTGCTTCTCGACGGGAAACGCATCCAATAGCACGCCCTGGCTCGACGGCTGCAAGCCGCCGCCGGCCAGGCCCTGCAGGACGCGGGCGGCGATGAGCACGTTCAAGCTGGTCGCCATGCCGCATAGCGCCGAGGCGAGCGTGAACACGCCGATGGACAACAAGAAATAATTCCGCCGCCCCAGCCGCGTCGCTAGCCAACCGGAAATCGGCAGAACAATCGCATTCGCCGCCAAGTAGCTGGTGATCACCCACTCGCTATCGTTCTCAGGGGCCGAAAGTCCTCCGGCGATGTACCGCAGCGCCACGTTGGCGATCGTCGTGTCCAGCACTTCCATGAAGGTGGGAATGACGACCGCTACCGCCACCAGCCACGGGCTGCCGACGGGCCGTGCCAACGGCCTGGCCAGAGTCCCCGCGCTCACGGCTTGCTCCCTGAGCTTGCGGCGGAGCCGACTTGCGTCGCCGCCGTCTGCAAGAACTGCCCGGCGTTCGGACCGGTCGGCGCTTCTCGAATAAGAACGTTTGGTTCCACTGACAACCCCACAAACAGCGGCTGCTTCGTCGGATCGTAATCGACCAGATCAATCCGCACCGGCAGCCGCTGCACCACCTTCACGAAGTTGCCGGTGGCGTTCTGTGGCGGCAACAGCGCCAGTGTCGAGCCGGTGCCCATCGTGAAGCCGGACACCCGCCCCTTGAAGTGCGCATGACTGCCGTACATATCGACGTCCAAATCCGCTGGCTGGCCGATGCGCAGGTACCGCAGCTGCGTCTCCTTGAAGTTCGCGTCCACCCAAATCTCGGTCACCGAGCGCACCGCCATCAGGCTTTGCCCGGCGGTCACGTTATTCCCCGGATTTACGTTCCGCCGCGTCACGACGCCGTCGATCTCCGAAACCACGCGGCAATAGCTCAGGTTGAGTTTCGCCACCGCCAGGTTCCGCTTCGCTTCGAGCAGCTTCGCCTGCGACTGCTTCACCGCCGGCGCCTCCTTGACCAGCGCTTCATAAATCTTGTTGATGTCCCCCTTCGGATCGCGCTTGTAGAACTCCTCGACCATTTCGTGTGGCGTCGCTTCGTAGGACTGTTGGATGACGCCCAGCGGCGCGGCCGCCTGGATGAGCTGCGCTTGCGCCTGCCGGACCGCCGAGAACGTCTGGTTCAGATCCGCCGGCACTTGCGTAAGGTCGCCGCCCTTCTCAGGCTCAGCCGGCAGACCCAGCGACACGCGCACCTGATACACCGCCTGCAGCGCCTCCTGCACTTGCGCCTGGGCCACCAGCCGCGCCGCGGTCAGCGCATCCATCTCTTGCGGCGTCACCGCGCCGGTCGTCACCAGGCGTTGCGCCCGGTTATAGTCGGCTTCCGCTCGGTTCAGTTCGGCGCGCCGGGATTGGAGCGTCGCCACGCGCAGCTTGAGCGTGGCCTCCGTGTCGTTCACTTCCTCGATTGAATGCTCCAGGTTGAACCGCAGACTCCGCGCCAAGCCCACTTGGGCGCGAATCCCCGCAATGGCGGCGTCCAAATCCGCTTGTGCCGCCTCCACCTCAGCCTCGGCCACATCAACCTGCGCCTGATACGGCTCCTCATCCAGCTCGACCAGCAGGTCGCCTTTGTGAACCGGATTGTTGTCATCCACGAGCACCCGCTTGACCTGCCCCGGCACGCGCGGCGCCACCAGCGTCACGTGGCCGTTCACATACGCGTCGTCCGTCGAAACGGTCGTGAAGACTTCGTACAGCCAAGGCGCGCCGACGACGATGAGCACGATGAGCGCGGCCGCGCCAACGATCCATCGCCATCGGCGCCCGACCGATCGAGAAGGAGGTCCTGATTCGACCGGCTGCGTGTCGTTCGCCTTCGATCCGTCCCCATGTTCGCCCGGGCGATCCGTCGCTTCCACCGAAGGCGACGACTCGTCCTGCGTGCCATTCTCAACGGCTGCCATCTGACCTCCATTAGCTAGCGCAACTTGTCCAGCCGCACGTCGCGATTCTTAAAATTTGAGTCGCTTTCTCGCGCGAGTCCAAGGCGTGTGGCCAAGATTTCTGCTGATGCGGGGGGACGGCGCTTTTGGCCCTTTTGTTGCTCTTGCAATACGGCCGCAAGTTATGTACAAATGTTCATGATATGGTTGGGGCTGTCTTGCGCGCCGAGGCGGCGCGAAGCACCATGATTCGCCCCGCCAGTTTTGGACTTTTGGACTTTTTTCGAGAAATCCAAAACTCGCTGGCCAAAAGCGCCCACGACGAGCGCCTCAGGCCTCTTTTTACGAGGATTCGCGAGGCTCGCTCGCTCTGCGAAGCTGAGTTTTGATCACAAAAACCGGGGCCCCCCGGATTGATCCACATGCCAAAATCCAAAATGCCCTCAGTACATTTGAGAACAGCCGTCCCCGGACGCTTCCATGAGCCAGCGTCCCGGCCCGGCCTCAAGCGTTAGGTGAGCGAAACGCCGATTTTTCGATACAATGATTCCCGCCTCGCTGACCTTCGAAGGAGCTTGCCGTCATCGTGCGTCCCTCGGTCGTCATCCGCAGCTTCGCCGTCATTCCGGCGGCCGGCAAAAGCGCTCGCATGGGCGCCCACAAGCTGCTGCTGCCGCTGGGTGGTCGAGCCGTCATCGATCACGTTCTGGATGCATGGACCGCCAGTGCGGTGATGCGAACGGTGGTTATCGTCCGCCACGACGACGACCGGCTCATCGACCATTGCCGCCGATTTGGCGTCGATGTTCTCACGGCCATTGAGCCTCCAGCGGACATGAAGGCATCGATTCAAGTCGGCGTGAGCCATTTGCAAGCTCGCTATCGGCCCGCCGACGATGAACCCTGGCTCGTCGCGCCGGCCGATTCGCCGCGGCTCTCCGCCGTATTAATCGACGCCTTGTTAACCGCCTATGATCCGGCAACGCCGATGGCGCTGGCTCCGACATTCCAAGGCCGGCGCGGCCATCCACTGCTGATGCCGTGGTCTTATTCGTCGCAAGTGAGCCAACTGGCGCCGCGAGACGGCTTCGACCGCGTTTTAGAAAGCGCCCCGGTATGCGAGCTGCCATGGCGTGATTCATCCATCCTGGATGATTTCAACCGGCCATCCGAATATGCCCGACTGGTGAACGACGCGACTGTTCAATCCGCGATCGCAGCCGATCAGCCAAAGGAGGTCATCGATGCAGCGTGACTTCAAATTGCACGTGAACGGCCAAGTTCACGCCGTCGCCACGGACGAGGATCGCCCGCTGCTCGACGTTCTGCGCGAAGACCTTGGCCTCACTGGCACGAAGTACGGCTGCGGCGAAGGCGAGTGCGGCGCCTGCACCGTCCTCATCGACCGCAGCGCAGTGCGCTCCTGCGTGACGGCGGTCGGCAGCGTCGGCGATAAAGAAATCAAAACCATCGAAGGTCTCGCGCACAATGGTGAGCTGCATCCCGCTCAGCGAGCGTTCATCGAAAAGCAGGGCCTGCAATGCGGCAATTGCGTGCCGGGGCAAATCCTCTCCGCGGTCGCGCTGCTCGATAGAAAGAAAAATCCATCACGCAAAGAAATCATTGAGGCCATGGAAGGAAACATCTGCCGCTGCTGTAACTATGCGAACATCCTGGCGTCGATCGAACACGCCGTGAAGTCTCAAGAGCATTTAGCGGGAGGCTCCAATGCGAATCGATGACACGCTTACCGGCGATGACCGCGTCGAACGCTACGAGCTTCACGAACCGCCGGCGTATCGGTTCGAGGCGAGCCGTCGCGATTTCGTACAGGTCCTCGGCGCCGGCCTGGTGATCGCCGTGTCGGCCCGCGCGGCCCACGCACAGCGCGGTTCGCGCGGCGGCGGACGTGGCTCGCGCGGCGAAGGCGGCGACGAAAAACTCTCCACGCGCTTTCACATCGACTCCGACGGCGTCGTCACGGTCATGACCGGCAAGGTCGAAGTGGGGCAAGGCTCACGAACGCAGCTCTCGCAGGCCGCCGCGGAAGAGCTGCACCTGCCGATGGATAAAATCCGCCTCATCATGGGCGACACCGGCCTCTGCCCCGACGACGGCGGCACCGCCGGCAGCCGCACCACGCCCGCCAACGTCCCGCAAATCCGCCGCTCCGCCGCGATTGCCAACGAGCTGCTGTGTGAGCTGGCGGCCAAGCGACTCAATGTCGAACGAGCCGCCGTCAAATCCGACGCCGGCGTTTATTCCGCCGGCGCGGGCAAGCAAGCGACGCTCGGCGATCTCGTAGATGAAAAGCATTTCAATTCGCAATTCCAAGCGGCTGCTCCGAAAGGCGTCACGCTTACGCGCGTCGATGAGTGGCGGGTCCTCGGCCAGCCCGTGAAAAAGCCGCAAAGCGAGGCCGTCGTCACCGGCGCCCAGAAATATCCGTCGGACATCGCGCGGCCGGGCATGCTCCACGGCAAAGTGGTTCGCCCGCCAGCGTACAACGCGAAGCTGCAGTCAATCGGCCTCGATGCAACGAAAAAGCAGTTCCCCGATGTCACCTTCGTTCACGACGGCGACTTCATCGGCTGCGCCGCGAAGACCTCCTGGGCCGCCGCCAAAGCGCTAGATGCTCTCGCCGCAACGGCGAAATGGAACACGAAGCCTCATCCCTCCAGCGACGAGCTGTTCGAGCACTTAAAGAAGCACGCCACCACCCAAGGCAACGGTTGGCCGCGACCGCGCAGCGAACAATGGGGCGACGGCCCAGCAAAACTCACCGACGCCGCGCACAAGCTCGATGCCTCGTACAAGGTCGCCTACATCCAACACGCGCCCATGGAGCCTCGTGCGGCCGTTGCGGAGTGGACCGACGGAAAGCTCACCGTCTGGACCGGC
>JAICUM010000558.1 GCA_025935855.1 Pirellulales bacterium
GAGCTGTTGTTGTTGTTCTCGCCGTCGCGGTTGTCCTCCAGGTTGGCCTGGTTGTGCTTGTACTCGTAGCTCACCAGGTCGTTCAACGTGAAGCCATCGTGGGAAGTGACGAAATTGATGCTGTGATAGGGCCGGCGGCCGCTCGACTGATACAAATCGCTGGAACCGGAGAGCCGCGTGGCCATGGGGCCGACCATGCCGGCGTCGCCGCGCCAGAAGCGGCGGATGTCGTCGCGGTAGTGGCCGTTCCACTCGGCCCAGCGCAAGTTGGCGAACGAGCCGACCTGGAACGCGCCAGCCGCATCCCAGGCTTCCGCAATGACCTTCGTGTCGGCGAGCATCGGGTCTTCGGCGATAAGCTCGACCAGCGGCGGATTGGGGACAAGTTCGCCGAACCGATTGCGGCTGAGGATCGATGCCAGATCGAAGCGGAAGCCGTCGATGTGGTAGTTGTACACCCAGTGGCGCAGGCAGTGGAAAATCATCTCGCGGACAATCGGGTGATTGCCGTTCACCGTGTTGCCGCAGCCGGAGTAGTTCTTGTACGTGCCGTCGCCGTTGAGCATGTAATAGACGCGGTTCTCCAGGCCTTTGAAGCTCAGCGTTGGGCCGATGTGATTGCCTTCGGCCGTGTGATTGAACACGACGTCCAGGATCACCTCGATGCCCGCGGCGTGCAGCGCCCGGACCATTTCCTTGAACTGGCGGACCTGGTCGCCGGGCTCCTCGCCCCATTGGTAGCCGCGGTGGGGCGAGAAAAACGCGATGGAATCGTAGCCCCAGTAATTCGGCCGCTCGGGCTTCTGGCCGCGGATGTCGAGAATCGGAAACTCGTGTACCGGCATGAGCTCGACCGCGGTCACGCCGAGCGACTGCAGGTAGGGAATCTTCTCGATGACTCCGAGATAGCTGCCGGGGTGCTCGACGTTGCTCGTGGCGCTGCGGGTGAAGCCGCGGACGTGCATTTCGTAAATGACGGTCTCGGAAAGCGGCCGGCGGAGGTGGCGGTCGCCTTTCCAGTCGAACGTGTCGTCCACCACGACGCACTTCGGCGGGCGGATGACGCCGTCCTCGGACGCCATGAACCGCCCGGCGAGCGCTCGGGCATACGGGTCGATCAGCCGCGCCTGCGGGTTGAAGCGATGGCCGCGTTCCGGCTGGTAGGGGCCGTCGGCCTGAAAATGGTAGAGGGCGCCGGCTTCCACGTCGGGGATGAAGCGGCTCCAGATGTCGCCCCAGCGGTCGGCGGAGCGATCGAACTCGATGGTGCGGTAGGGTTCGCGGTCAGTTGTCTTCTTATACAGCAGCACCCGCATCGCGGTCGCGCTGCGGCTATAGACGACAAACTGCACGCCGCCTTCCTGCAGGAGGGCGCCATACGGCAGCGGATAGCGGAACTGCATGAACCGCTGGGCAGCAGGCATAACGGCGGCGAAATGGGGCGTAACGAGGGACGATGACCATTGTGTCAGCATGGGTTGGGAAGGCTCTCGGGAGGAAAGAGACTAGATGCTGGATGCTGGATGCTGGATGCTCGATGGCTTGTAAGGCCTCCGAGCGACGGCAACTAGCCTCCAATCCATCGAAGCAGCGCGGCCTTCCCTGAAAGACGCTTCGATGGAGCGACGCCTCTTGTCCTTCGACAGCTTGACCCCAACGGCTTGAAGACGCGCGAGTGGCCGCGGCAGAGTTTCGCCGCCCGGTGCCAGCGCGTCATTCCATGCTTCCGCTAAAGGGTACCTTCAGCGGCGCAGATGCGCGAACCCCTGCCGAGGGACAGGATTCGCTATGCGGAAAGTCCGGCGAATCAGCCCGCCGAGTGAAGCTCAGTTATCCGCAAGACCGGAATAACCGGAGCGGCGGCGCGCCAATCCCGCCAAGGCGACGAAGCCAACGAGGGCCAGGGACGTCGGCTCGGGAACGGCCTGGAACAAGTAAATCGTATCCGCCCCGTCTGGCGTGCCGACCGCTAAGACCTTGCCGTCTGGCGAAAAGGTGACGCTGTTCAAGCCGGCGTTGAACGCCAAGGCGGTGAACTCCTGGGTCACGTTGGCCAGGTAGACTCCCGGCGATTGCAGCGTCATGTTCGCCAGATCGACTCGGTAGTAGGTGCGGTCCGTGCCGCCGGTGTTGACCGGCAGCCAGGCGGAGCCGTCGGCGGGGTTGATGGCAATCGAGTCGTCGATGTTCCAAGAGGCGCTGATTCCGTTCAGTAGGATCGTGTCCAGGGCGCCGCCGAGGCTGAGGCGATAGATGGCGCCCATGCCGCTGACGATCGGCGTGTCGAGATACGTGAAGTAGGCGTTATTGTCGAATGAGCTGTAGGTCCCGCGAAGGTTGGCTTCGACCGTCTGCGTGTCGCTCCAAATGGTGGCGAACACGGGCGTACCGGACGTAGAACTGGGCTCGACGATCGAGACCGCCACTTGCAAGTCGTTGTCCAAGCCTTGGTCGAACACGAGCAGTTGGTTCGTGGTGGGAACCACGGCGATGCTGATTGGATCGTCGTCGGTCGAGCCGGCGTAGTTGCCGAGGATCTGCACCTGGTTCGGCACTCCAAGCGGGGTATCGATCCGGTAGATCCGCGGGCTCACATCTTGGCCGACGTACACAGAGCCGGAATTGTTGACGGCGATCGACGAGGAATTGCGGTTGTTGTCGGCCGCGTTCGACGGTAGGCCGAGGAATGTCACCGTGCCGGTCGGAACGTCGAGCGAATAGTAGCCGCCCTTGGCCGTGCCGGTCGTCGGCTCGCGGTTGGTGAAATAAATCCGCGAGTATTGGCCGCCGGAGAGGCTGGTGGGGTCGAAGGCGACCCCGGAGATCGTGCCGACGGTGTTTCCGCTGTTGACCCGGACCGGAATGCTGCTGACGGAGCCGTTGAGATGGGTTCCGGTAAAGGTGAAGGTGGCGGCGTGCGAGACGCCGGCCAATCCTGCCGCCAGGAGGCTGGTGAGGAGGAGCCGATGATAGGTCGTGGTCATTAGCTGCTTTCCAGTTGCGAATTCAATGATGAGGTGACACGGCCAACTGCCGTCGATCCGATGAACCCATAAAAAAACGGCGCCGCGGCATAACCGCGGAGCCGTTCTCTGATTCTCTGGGCTCGTCGGATATTCTGATCAAATCTTTTAGCTAAGTAAGCTTTTAGGCAGCGGGGCGGCGTCTGTCAACGAATTTGACAGGTTTTTGCGCGTTTTTTGCGCTGATGGCCGCTGGAACGCCGTGGCATGGGAGAAGGTCCGGGGCGA
>JAICUM010000269.1 GCA_025935855.1 Pirellulales bacterium
AATGGCTGCACAACGGCCGCCCGAGCGTGCTGGGCGCCGCGTCTGGAGCGGTAGCGGGCTTGGTGGTGATTACGCCGGCGTCGGGGTTTGTCAATCCAATGCCCGCGCTGGCGATGGGCTTCATCGGCGGCGTGGTATGCGCCTTTGCCTGCAGCAAGGTGAAGGGCAAGTTCGGCTACGACGATTCGCTGGATGCGTTTGGCGTCCACGGCGTCGGAGGGACCCTAGGGGCGCTTCTCACCGGCGTGTTCGCGACGCGCAAGTGCTTGGATATCGACTCGCACAATCCGCTCGGCCTGATCGAGGGCGGCTCGAAGGTGATGGTCGGCCAGTTTACCGCGACGGTCGTGACCTGGGTCTTTGCCGCGGTCGGCGCGTTTATTCTGCTGAAGCTCGTCGATGCGACGATCGGCCTGCGGGTCTCCGAGACCGGAGAGGTGCGCGGCCTGGACGTGACCGAGCACAACGAAGAAGGGTACATCTTCGTGTAGGATGATGTCGGAAGTTGGGCGCGTTTGCGCGGATGCTCGTCCCGTTGGATGCGCAAACGCGCCGCCTCGCATTGTCTTACGCGGAAATCTTCGAATTCAACGCAAATCACATAAGGACATTCTGGTCATGAAAAAAATTGAAGCGATTGTTCGTCATCACAAGGTCGAGGATGTGAAAGAGGCCCTGGTGAGCCTCGGCCTGCACGGCATGACGCTTACTGAGGTGCGGGGCTTTGGCCGGCAGCGCGGGCATACGGAAACGTACCGGGGCACGGAGTACCGGATCGATTTTGTGCCGAAGGTGAAGGTTGAGATTGTGGTGAGCGACGAGGTGCTCGACAAAACGGTGGCGGCGCTGATCGCGGCGGCGAAGACGGGCCAGGTCGGCGACGGGAAAATCTTTGTGTCGGATTTGGCCGAAGTGATTCGCGTCCGCACCGGCGAGACCGGCGCGGCGGCGATATAGCCGGGCCATTCTGGCCCGGTACTATCGGTTTCGTAATCCACTCGCACCCGGCCAGAATGGCCGGGCTATTTGGCTTTACGCTAAGCCTTTTCGCACTGCCCAGACCGCGGCTTGGGTGCGGTCGGCGACGCCGAGCTTGCGCAGGATGTGCTGCACGTGTTCCTTGACCGTTTCGTAGCTGATGTTGAGGGCTTGGGCGATTTCCTTGTTGCTCAGTCCCAAGGCAAGCTGGCGGAGCACTTCGCTTTCGCGCTTCGTGAGTGGCGCCTCCAGCTCGCCGGAAGCGCGCGGCGTGGAGAGGGCGCCGGTGATTTTGCGCAAACCTTCGCGCGACCAGAGCGAGTCGCCGGCGGCGATGCGGCGAATGGCCGAGATGATCTCGTCGCGCGACGCGTTCTTCACGAGATACCCGCCGGCGCCGAGCGCCATGGCCCGCGCGATGTACGTCGGGTTGTCGTACGAGCTGAACATCAGCACCGCGGTCGCCGGCAAGTCGGCCCGCAAATGGCCCAGCACGGCCAGACCGTCGGTCCCTGGCATGCGAACGTCGAGCATGACGACGTCGGGCCGATGGCGGCGCGCGAGGCGGATCGCTTCGTCGCCATCGGCGGCTTCGGCGACGATGTCGATGTCTCGCACGTCGCCGAGCAGGCTTTTGAGCCCGGCGCGCACGACCTCGTGGTCGTCGGCGATCAAGAGTCGCACAGTCATCGCTTGCTAGCTTCCCCCGGAGCGGCGCGAAGAGCGGCGCGACGGCGGACGCTAAAAGGCGATCATACCGGCGCGGCGTTGGGCGCCAGCGCTACGACGATGAAAAACGACGTAAGCTGGCGCCCTTTTGTTCCGTAACAATATCAGTTTACCTCGCTATCGCAAACCAGGCGTGGACGAAGGCCCTTTTCGCCGAGGAATTTGCGGTTTTCAGCCGCGAGCGACGAGTCGGTCGGGGCCTGCTAGCGGCGCGGGCCGATGCCGTCGGCTGATCCAGCTGGGACGTTCGGCGCGTGGCTCGAAATCAACGCGAGCATCCGTTTACATCATCGCCCGTTTGACGCATACTCACGCTCGCATCGGACGCGCGTGGCGCCTTCAGGGCTGGCGCCGAGCGAGAGCAGCGCGTCCGATGATTCGACGAATGGAAGCGACCGCTTTTCAACAACCACCGCCTTCGAGAGCACGATGACCATGCTGTCGATGAACGAGGTCACCACGTACCGGTGGCCCTTTGAAGAAGACGTGCGGAACTATGTCGAGGCGGGTTACGAAGCGATTGGATTGTGGCGGCCCAAGCTGAGCGACTACGGCGAAGAGCAGGCCGTCGATCTGGTTCGCGAATCGGGCTTGCAGGTGACGAACTTGTTGTGGGCCGGCGGCTTCACCGGCAGCGATGGCCGCACGCCGGACGAAAGCGTGCAGGACGCGATCCAGGCGATTCGGTTGGCCGGCGCGCTGGGAGCCGGCTGCCTGGTGATCTATCCCGGCGGGCGGAACAATCACATCTACAGCCACGCGGAGCGGCTGCTGCGCGGAGCGCTCGACCAGTTGCACGACTACGCGGCCGATGCGGAAGTGGTGCTGGCCATCGAGCCGATGCACGCGGCGTGCGCGGCGGACTGGACGTTTCTGACGGATTTGGAATCGACCGTCGCGCTGTGCGAGAGCTATTCGTCGCCGTTTTTGAAGCTGGTGTTCGATACGTATCATTTCGGGCACGATCGGGCGGTGCTGGCGAATCTGGCGGAGCTTGTGCCGCACATTGGCGTGGTGCATTTGGGCGATCGGTGTGAATCGCACTCGCCGGATCAGGACCGGCGGCAGCTCGGCGCGGGCCGGCTGGAGCTTGCCGAGTTGATTCGCGGGCTGATGGACGCGGGTTATACAGGCGATTTCGACGTCGAGCTGATTGGGCAGGAAATCGAGCCCGCACGGTATCAGGCGATCCTGAAGGATTCGCTTCAATTCTTCGAGCGGGTGCTTTCGCCGGTGCGCGGCAGGTAATGCGCGGTAGAATTACTGCGGATGGCACGCGCGCTTGTTGTTAATGACGCGATCACGATTCCCGCGGCGGAATTGAAGGTGAGCTTTGCGCGCAGTGCCGGACCCGGCGGGCAAAACGTCAACAAGGTGAATACGAAGGCGATGCTGCGGTGGGCGGCGCGGGAATCGGCCACGTTGCCGCCGGCGGTGAAGACGCGGCTGCTGGCCCGCTACGGCAATCGCATCAACAACGAGGGGGAGCTGGTGCTCACCTCGGACGAGCACCGTGAACAAGCTCGCAACCTGCACGCTTGCCGAGAGAAGCTGCGGGCGATGATCCTCTCTGTGCTGAAGCCGCCGCGGCGACGGGTGAAGACGAAACCGACGCGGGCTTCCGTCGAACGACGGATCGTAAGCAAACAGCGGCAAGGCGAGAAGAAACGCTCGCGCCGCGGCGGCGTTGAAGGCGCCGAGTGAGCGACTGGGGACGCAAGACAAACTCACTTCGTTGCTTTTACGCTGAATCGCACGGGTAAGATGCCGCTCATACCCGACATATCTACCGCATCCAAGCCGACTAAATTAACTCTTTGGCCGCCGATCTCTGCGGCTTCGACTATCCACCCTTCCCGCACAGGCGCTCGCAACAAGACGGTTTTCACAGGACGGGGAGGCAACTCGACTTCCACATCGACGCGGCCGGCATTCAGGTTCGAGCAAACGTGTAACGAAACTTTGCCGAAGGCGGTGGGCGCTTTGACCAGATCGATGCGTTTGCCGTCCTCGAGCCATCGCCGCGGCGCTCCATAGAGAAGCCGCAGCGTTTCCGGCTTGCCGTCTTCGTCGAGGTCCCAATCCTGGACGAGCAGATTCCGCAGCACAATGAGCCACGCGGCGTTGCTCGCGGAGTTTGGCGGAAGGTAGAACGACCGGCCGTCCTTGTCGCCGTGGACGAAGCGTTCGCCTTCGCCGCCGATGAACGTGCCGCGGGTCATGCCTTGGGCTAGGTGGCCGTAGAAGCCGACGAGGGCTTTTTCGCGTTCGTCGCGGCGCAGAAGAGCCATTTGGTAGCGCACGCCATAGAGCGGCACGACGCCCGGCTCGTTTTCAAACTGTCCGCTGGCGGGCTTGGTGCGCATCATGCCCATCGCGACGCCGCCGTGCTGCTGGAGGTAGCCGAGCAGCCAATCTTCGCGCTGAGAGCCGTGGCCGAAGATTCCTGAGCCAATGATGTACGGGCAGATCAGGTCGTAGTAGCTGCCGGTGCGCGTGGCGGTGAGCGGGTCGTGCGGTTCCTCGTCGGCCAGCAGCGCGACGGGGATAAACGGCGGCTTGACGTCGCGGCGTTCGCTCTTCTCGACGGCGGCTAGGATCGACTTGCGAAAGTCAGCCGCCACGCCGCGTAGCTTTTGTGCTTCGCCGTCTTCGCCCAGCTCGTCGAGTACCGCGGCCAAGTCGCGCAGCGCCCGCCAACAGTTCGCGTTGGAGTTCAGAGAGTAGACTTTGGTGGCAATGTCGCCGGCGTAGCGATCCTTCGGCAACAGACCCGTTTCCTGCTCACGGCTGTTCAAGATGAGATCCAAGGAGGGTTGCCACAGGGGGCGGTAAGCGCGGATGGTGCTTGCGTCGCGCGTCATCCAGTAGAACCACGCGAGCAGTTGCAATTTGTGTCCGGCTACATGGAATTTGGTGTCTTCTCGATTGAATTCGAGCAGTGGCTTGAGCATGGGGGCGGCATATTCAAGATGCCCAAAGAGCATTACTGACTGCATCGTGTCACCGCATTCGCCTTCGTAAAGCTTCGCGTACGCGTTGCCCGCGCTGTAGTGCATACGATCGCCTTCAGCCATCATGTAGGTGCCGATGATAAGCGATGGCCACGCGTTGTTTACGATCGCCTCCGGAGTTTTAAGTCGCGTCTTGCCCGAAAAGAGAACGTCCCATTGGGCTCGGCAACTCCGCCGTTCTTCGTCGAAGCTTGCCCCGACAAGGGGCGAATCAGCGGCGACGGGTCTTGTGAAAACGACGAGGTCGGCGCGGCCATTGGGCGTTTTTCTCGCAACGAGCGAGTTATTGTCAGCAATCCATGTCCAATCTTTCGAAAATGCCACAACGCATCGGCCTTTGCTGTTGAGAACCGCATGATCTCGCACCGTAAATCTCTCGTCAGCGGGCAATCGCGTTGTGATGCTGCCTTCAGAACCCGAAGTTGTGAAGCGCACCATCACGGCGCCGCTAGCGGCAGCTTCTTTAGCGACGGGAGCAAAGGACTCTTCTCGATAGGTAATGTTTTTTGATTTGGATCGGTAGTTGATCGTCACGATGGGTAAAAAGCCGTCTTGATACGCCGGCGTTTCGAGCCGAGAAAGGTCGCTGCCGAACGGGTCGTTATCCTCGCCGACAAAAAATGAGACTGGAGTGCCTTGCTCGTACCACATGGGCGGCTTGTTCGCCCGAGCGTTTATGGCGCTGCCGTTACTGATCAGGCGCGCTTTTTCGGGCGCGGCGGGCGCGCTTAACACGATCGGATAGTGCCGGAAGTCGGTATTCACCCACCGGACCGGCGGCAGGAGGTCTTTGAAGAATTCGTAGCTCGCGCCATTGGGCTGCCGCATCGCGGCGTCGCCCCAGACGTCCGTTCGGGCGTCGATCATCTGCTGGACGGTGGCGACTTTCGGTTTGGCTCCCGCGGTTTCCTCGGCGTTCACGCCGCTGGCAAAAAGAATCGCGTAAACTACCGCTACATATTGCGAAAGCGTGAGGATGCGGCAAGAACTAACAACATTCATCCGGTGAACGCCTTGGGGGGAAAGTCGATGAACGAGATGCGTGCCAGCGGCGGGGCGGCGCGAGTATGCGCTAGGCTAAGAGCGGGGATGTTGCGAGTCAAGGAAGACGGGTGCTGGCGATGGATGCGCCCGAGGCACGAGCGTTCGCTGTCGCCGCTGCGAGGCTTTGTTCGACGGGCCGTTGAGTTCCGTGGGCTTACGCCCACGGCTAGGCGCTTTCGCCGCTGCGCGGCTATGCCAATTGCCCTGCAATGGAGTGCCATGCCCACGGAGGTCTGCCGACGTGAGCATGGTTCCGGTGTGTCACATGCCCATGCGGACGTGGGCATGGCACGCTGCGGTTTTTCGTTCCTCGTGGCAATGTTGGTGGCGTGTATTGGTGCTTCACCTTTGGCGCATGCCGAGGGATCGAAGGTTTCGTTCAACGACGAAGGCATCGCGCTCGTGGACGGCAAGCCGTTCTTTCCGATTGGCGTATTCACATATGAAATCACGCCGGAGGTGCTTGCGGAGCTGCGCGAAGTGCAGGCCAATGTCGTGCTCAATGGGTTCAAGCCGGAGCAGTTGGACCTGCTGCACGAGCATGGCTTGATGGCCGTCTGCCCGCCGGCGCCGGAGTGGATCAAGGCGGCGAAGGATCATCCGGCGCTGTTGGCTTGGTATCTCACCGATGAGCCGGAAAACCGCGGCATCACGCCCGAGGCCGAGAAGAAGAACCACGCTGATCTGAAGGCCAAAGATCCGAAGCATCCCATCGGGCTGTGCCACACCTCGTTCGAGGCGCTCGCGAAGTTCAAGGACGCGTGCGACTTCACGATGACGGACATCTATCCGATTTCAGCGCAGCGCGACAAGAACATCATGGGCGTGAGCATCATGATGGACGAGGCGCGGCGAATTCACGGGCGCGCATGGCCGCAATGGACGGATATCCAAACTTTTGGCGGCCCCGAGACCGACAACGGCGTGTGGGCCGT
>JAICUM010000795.1 GCA_025935855.1 Pirellulales bacterium
AACGGCCTGGAAGATGCCAACCGCCAATGGCAGGAGAACCAACGCCCCGTCGGCCCGTGAACCCTTCTCTCGCTTGCGGTTTCGCGCTCGCCCCGAGGGTGTAACCAAGTTCTCTGGTGGTGACGGGGGGAATTGGGTAAAAGAGTAGCTCAACCGTAGCAGATCCTTTCCCCCTTGGAACAAGGATGTTCTATGAGCACCAAAGTAACTATCGAGGTTGATCCCCGCTTTGAGAACGGCGTTCGGCGGGCTTTGGCGATGATGGAAGAAATGGAGCAACTCGCCCTGACGGCACCCGATGGCCAGGTGTTCAACGCTTGCGAGCAGGCGGTCATTGACAAGGGACGAAAACTCCAGGCGGATACGCTCGGCGAAGCGGTGGCTCGACGCATCGAGGCCGCCGAAAAAAAGGGGCGCCGATCCGGCTCTGTTCGTGCGGTCGCAAAAAAGAAAACCGCGGGCCCAAACCACGCCGACTCCTGACGGCCGTCGGCAAGGTGTCGTTCACGCGTCGCTACTGGAAATGCACCTGCGGCAGCGAAGGTTCGTATGCCGCGGACGCGTTGTTGGGCATCGAAGGCGAACGATCGACCACGACGGTGCAGAAGCATTGCTGCAAGCTGGCAGCCGACCTGTCGTTCGCCGGCACGAGCGAGACGATGCACGACCTGCTCGGGGTCGAGCTCGCTCCGGAGACGGTGCGGACAATGGTCGAGGGGCACGGCAAACAAATGGCGCGCTTTCAAAAGGAAGACACGGCCAGCGAGAAAGCCTTTCAAGAGGCGGCGGGCGACGTGGAATTCACGACCGACGCGGGCAAGGTCCACACCCGCGAAGAAGGCTGGAAAGACCTGAAAATCGGCGTGATTGCCAAGCGTGAGGCGGGTGAAGCGACGACGCCAGCAGAGTGGAAAAAGCAACGTTTGCCGGCCGCGACGATGGTGTTAGCGTTTGCGATGATCGCAACGGCGAAGGAGTTTCGCCAGGAGTGGCGGCCGCGGCTGCGTCGCTTGGGCGTGACTTCCCTGGCCAGCGTGCATGCGTTGGCCGACGGCGCGAGTTGGATCTGGAAAGCGGTGCAGCGGGTGCTCACCGGCTGCGTACAAACACTGGACATCTTTCACGGCTGCGGGCATGTGCACAAGTGCGCGGAACGTATCCATGGCGAAGACAGCGCGGAGACCAAGGCCGCCTTCAAGCGAGGCCGCACCTTGCTGGTGAGCCAGGGGTGGGCCGGGATCTGTCAATGGGTGGGTGAACTGCTGTCGGTCGAGGATGAAACGGAACGCGAGCGCCGCCGCCCAGCGACGGATCGGCTGATCGCCTATTTCGTGAAACACGTGGGACGCCTCAACTATGCCGAACGCCTCCAGGCCGGCCGGGCGATTGGCAGTGGCCAGGTCGAAGGGCAAGCGAAGACCTTGGGCCTGCGTCTGAAACGACGTGGTGCCCGCTGGAACAAGTGCAACGTGGCGCCGATGGCGAGTCTGATTTGCGTCCGCCGCTCCTCGCAATGGGATCCCTACTGGGCAATGGCCGCCTGATCACCCCCAGAGAATCTGGCTGCACCCCCGCCCTGCCCCGCATGAAAGCCGTAGTGACAAACCTCATCTGCTTATGGTAGAAAGCCGAAACGGCTTCAGCGAGAAGCCCATTCGCTGCAAGGATGCAGTC
>JAICUM010000467.1 GCA_025935855.1 Pirellulales bacterium
GCCGTTCATCAGGGTTGATTCCAGGCCGTCGGGCGCGGCGATGTTGTAGGCGCCCAGGTGGTAAAAATTTTGTAAATAGTTCGGGTCGCCCGTGGCCTTGTGAATGAGCGGCAGGTCGGCGCCGTAGATGGCGGCCGCTTGGTCGCCGCCGAAGAACATGGGATTTGGCTGGCCTTGGGCGTCGAACGGGTTGCCGTCGCCGCAGAAATAGGAGAGGTTGTCGAACTGCGAAATGTCGGCTCTCAGGAATTGCCCGCTCGGATAGTCGCGGTTGCCGCCGATGCCCAGGGCGTGGCCTGCTTCATGCATCACGACGGTGACAAAGTCGCCCTTGTTCGCCGGGACGGCGGCCGTGCGCTGCATGGGCGTCGGGTCGAACCAGTAGTTCTGCTCGACGAACGAAGCGTCGAACCCGAGCACGATGTCGTATCCAAAAGTGGTTTCGCCGGGGTTCGAACCGGTGAGCATGCGGGTTAACGAGCCGACTTCCCAAACCTGTTTTCCTTGATCGTTGTTGAACAGGAACCGGCCATAGCTAAAGGAGCCTCCGGCGCGGGCTATGAGGGTCGAGGTGTCCACGCGGACGACGAGCGTGGCGTTGGAGTTGAATTGTCGGCCCCATTCGTCGAGCGCGGCGCGGATGTCCTGTTGGAAGAGCGAGTTGGGATCAAGCCAGCCGCGGGAGTTGAACGTGCCGCTGGTGTCGTCGATGTAGGAGATGTTGAACGAAACGGCGGCGGATGCGGGCGCGTCGAAGATGAGGCACAGGGCAGTAACGAATACGGCGTGTTTGAAGAATGAACTCATAAGATTTCGAGAATCAACGCACACGCCAGTCCGACATAATAGCCCCGCCTTTTAAGGCGGGATAAATTTCGGATTGTGCCATCGGCCGAGGCGCGACGACGCCTCCATCGGACCATCGCCGAGGCCGAAATCATCCGCGGATTTTTTTCGGCCTCATTGAACCGCCGATCGATGGAGAACTATCCTTTCGGCCGACGGAGTTCTTGTATACGCAACCCCGCCTTAAAAGGCGGGGCTAATAGGTTGATTACGAGAATTCCCATCGCCGGAGGAGCGCTATTCTAAACTTGCGATCGTTAGTTATCGGCTTCCTTGAATTCCGCCGCGAAGGCTTCGGCCCCTAATGGTTCGCCCGTGGCGTGGCGGGTGAGATCGTTCCATTTCATGGTGCGGCCGGGGTCGAACACGCGGTCCTTCATAAATTTGCCGACAGCCGGGTTGCTGGTATAAAACGCGTGCGGGGCGTCCTTGTCGTGCAGCACTTCGCTGGCGATCGCGCGGTGGACCTGGCAGCCGAAAAGCTGGCCGAGCATGTAGTTGTGGTAGTACACGGGCGCCACGACGAGGTGGATTTTGCTGGCGTAGTCGGGAGCGTCGCGGTTCTCAGGGCGGTGCAGCCCCTGGTACTTCTCCACCAGGTCCCACCAGAGCGTATTGAGGTCCTGCTCGGGGTCTTCGTACAACGCCTTTTCGAACCGCAGCATCACCTGGCACCAACGTGAGAAGATAAGGAGCTGGTCGCGGCGCATGCGGGCGCCGGCTTCGTTGTAGGCCTCGACGTCGGGCACTTCGACGCCCATCGCCTTGAGCCAATCGCCGTTCTTGCTGAATCGCTCGAACATCATGGCGACGCCTTCGGTGCATAGCGTGTGGGCGTCGGTGCGAAGGACATACGGCAGGCTGCGCGGGATGTTCTTGCTGGAATACACCGAATGGCCGAGCTCGTGAAGCATGGTGCCCATCCACTGCTCGTTGGGAACGATGTTCGCCAGCACGCGGACGTCCCCCTCGCGGTCGATGTCGGTGCAGAAGGCGTGCGGGCTCTTGCCGGGGCGCTCGTACAGATCGCTGCGCTGGAGCACGTCCTCAATCGGCAGGCCGATGCCGCCGTAGAACTTCTGGCAAAGCTTGGGGATTTGCTCCTTGTCGAGCTTTTTGAAGACTACGTCGAGGTTCGTGCCGAAGACGGCCGGCGCTTCCTGGAAGAACGGGTCGTGATAGTGCCAGGGACGCAGTTCGTTCACGGGGATGCCGTAGTTGGCGGCGAGACGCTCGTCGATCTCGGCCTTGGCTTGTTCGAACGGTTGGCGAGTAAGAGCGTCGAGCTGATCGAACAACTGGATGATTTGCTCCTCGCTTTGCTCGCCGAGATAAAGCTGCATCGCATGGTAGTTTTGGAAGCCGAGCCGCGTGGCCACCTCGTTGCGCAGTTGCACCAGCGCCTTGAGATGGTCGGCGACCACTGGCCCGACGGCCTTGCTCGCTTCCCACACAGCTTTCCGCTCGGCGGAGTCTTTCGAGTCGGTGAGAACCTTCTTCACCTCGCTGTCGGTAAGCTGGTTGTCGCCGACCTTCGCGCGGTACACGTTGAAGGACTTCTCGATGGCGTTCGAGCGGGCGGAGATTTTCTTGAGCAACTCCTCGGGGACCTGCTTTTCAAGGAAGCCGAGATACAGGACTTCGATTTCGCGGGCGACTGTTTTGTCGGAAAGCTTGGCCTCCTTGAGCGCCTTGAGCTCGGCGAACCGCTCGGCGTTCGATAGCTCCTTGTCGAGTTCGTTCTGAGCCTTTTCCTTGGCAGCAAAGTCGGCGTCGTCGCCGGTGGTGTTGGCCTTCCACCACGCGCGGCTAACGGCGATCTCCAGCGGCCGGATTTTCGCTTCGTACTCGGCGATGAACGCGGCGGCGCGCTCGTCGGGCGTGCCTGAAGGCGCGGCTTGAACGCACGAGTCGGCTTGCAGGGCGAGTCCGACGACAAGAACGATGGTCAGCCAGGTGAGCGTTGACGACATGCGGTCCTTTCTCGCGAAGCTAGAGACGACAATACGGCATGGCCGTATGACACTGGCAGATTCTAGCAGAACCAGCGTCCGAGCGGTGGGCGCCACGGGCGATTGCACAGGGCATAAATCTCGGCGCGTCGCTAGTCCAATGGCAGGCTACTGCTTCATATCACGGGCGAGTTGCTGAAAGAGCTTCAGCCACTCCATCATGATTGCTTCCGGCATTGACAACTTGTGTTCTCCGCGGCGCTGTTCCAGCTCGGCCAGCGGGCGGCCGTCGTAGTGGCCGATCCAACCGCAAGCCCTGCCGCTCGATTGCTTCAGGAACGATTTCAACTCCTTCGTGCCGCAATTGAGCGGAAAGGTTTCCTCGATAAGCACTGGCTTGCCGACGGCGAATTTCGTGAGGCCGTCGAGCGCCTCATTCACTTTTCCCGCCTCCGGGTAAATGTGCGGGCTCAAGAAAGCGAGCTCCGGCGCCACGCGCTCCGGCGTGAAGCCGGACAGCCATTTCCACTTGGGCGACCAGGGCAATAGGCCCACTGTGATGGGCGTTCGCTCGTCGTGCTTGCGGATCGCGGCCTTGAGCGTTTTGATCCAGGCGACGGCCACCTCTTCGCGCGGCCGGCTTTCTGGGTTCAGTGCGATGAACTGCACGAAGTCGAATCCGCCGAGCGTTTTTCCTGAATACCAGTCAGCCACCTTGCGGGGGCCGCTGGAAATTGGCTCATTCATGAGGTCGTAGCAAAAGACCGCGGGACTGCCGGCGCAGCGCTTCGCGACGGCTTCCCAAAACACGGCTTGCGCCGCCCAGCGGCGGTGGTCGTCGAGCGCATCGTACCACGCCGGGACGTCGGCCTTGCGGTAACAGGCCAGCCCGGTGATATCAAGATACAGGCCGGTCTGTTCGGCCAGTTTGAGGAGGTTCGCGAGGCGTGCCAGCGCCGCCTCCCTCGGGCAATCGGCGGTTTCCATGAAGGCGCCAACTTGCAGATGCACGCGCACGACGTTCGCGCCGAGCTCGCGCATCTCGCGGAAGTCTTGCTCGACGCCAGGCCAGTCGGTTTCCCAAAAGTCTTCGAGCAGCTTGCCGGGACGCGCATAGTTGAAGCCCCAGGGCGTAAAGCGCTCGCCACTCGCTTGAAGCGCGAACCGTCTGCTGTCAGCAGTGATGACGATGGGCGTCATGTCGCCACCTTTTGCAATGTCACCCAGCAGGTTAATCAGCGCGGCCGCAATACAGACTAGCGCCAAGAAGCAGCGAGTAGCAATCACGAAC
>JAICUM010000350.1 GCA_025935855.1 Pirellulales bacterium
AAATCGCCGGTGCTGGTGATGCCCCAGTGGTTCAGCACCTGCTTGGCCAGGTAGCCGTATTGCTCGTGGGCGTAGCGGCGCATCGCTTCGCAAAGCTGCTGGCCGGTGACGTGGCGTTCCGGCTGATCCTCCGGATCGTCCACTTCGACGTCAGACTCGCCGCCGAGGCCCATCTTGTCTTGGGCGTAGCGAAGCGCCTCGAACACGAACACGTAAGCGTCGAAGTGGTACCGCCGATCATGGCGCAACAGTTCGGCGATGGGATGAGCAGGGTCTAGCATGGTCTTCTCGGTTCGACAAAGCGAAGCACTCGGGATGCGAGCACTTAGCTCTACTCGTTAATTATACGGCGGCCAGAAGATTCTGCACGGGGAAAGAACCAGGCCGTCACTGTTCGTCCGGCCCCGACGGCGATTCCTCGGACCAATCTTCGGCGGCCAATTCCTCCTCGGCCGCCATTTCCGCCTCGGCTACGCCGCCGCCCTCAGGCTCCAACTCTTCCTGCCGCTTGGACTTGACGCGTCCGCCGCCGCGCGACAGCACCGTCAGCACGTCCGCCGCGTCGATGACCACCCGGCGCATGTCGTCCATTTGCACCATCACTTGCCCGGCGAGAATCTCCTGGGCCAGGACCTGCGCTCGGCCTTTATTCGTAATAATTTGGGCGCCGATGGGCGGCAAGTCTTTTTGCAGCTCCTGGTAGGTGTCGTACTCGTAACGTAGACAGCATTTCAGGCGGCCGCAGCGGCCGGAAATCTTGCTGGGGTCCAGGGTGGCCTTTTGCAGCTTGGCCATCCTCATCGATACCGGCGGCATTTCCGATAAATGCGTGTTGCAGCACACCGGCTTGCCGCAGTCGCCGTAATCGGCCAACAACTTCGCTTCGTCGCGGACGCCGATCTGCCGCATCTCGATCCGCGTCTGAAACTCCTTGGCAAGATCCTTCACGAGCTGGCGGAAGTCGATCCGCTCCTCGGCAAGGTAGTACACAACCACCCGCTCGCCGCCGTATAGGCGCTCGACGTCGATGAGCTTCATCTGCAGCGCCAGCGCGGCAATCTGGGAGCGGCACAGCTCGAACTCGCGCTCTTCCTGCTCGGCCAGGCGGCGCAGCTCGCGGGCGTCTTCCTCGTTTTGCTCGCGGAGGATTTGGCCGCCGGTCGGCTCAGTCATGCTGGCGACGACGTGGTCGGTCGCCTCGCATAGGACTTCACCCACTTCCAGGCCGCGCGAGGTGCGAACGATCACCGGCATGCTGCGGGCGTAGGTCTCGCCGCCGCGCGTGCTGAACACGCCGAGATTGCGCATCACTCCGTGGCGAACAACGTACTTGGGCATGCGAGCGAGAGGAGATTCCGAGCGGAGTGGGAGTGGACGTGCGAGGCGGTGCTGGGCGCCCAAGCGGCTGGCTTGATGATTAGCCCGCAGTATATCCCTCTGGCAGGCAAGCGACTATGGCGACAGTCCCTTGCGGTTTGCCGCGTCGAATGCCGGCGGCGGGTTGCTGGAAGCCGGCGGTCGCCTAGGTGTAACTTCCGCTGGCCGCCGATAGAATGCGGCCTTCGCTTCTCCTGGGACGAGGGCTCGACGCATGACTCGACGCTTTATGTTCGCTCTGCTTGCACTTGCCGTTTGCCAGCCTATGAACGCCCAAACTACCGAGAAACCGAAGGCATCAGCCGAAGATAAAGAGGCCGCCAAGGCGGACCCGCTGAAGGTGTTCGAGGCTCGCACCTTCGGCGAAGGCGACGGCAAGCTGCCGTACCGGTTGCTCAAGCCGCTCAATTACGACTCGAAGCAGCAATACCCACTGGTGCTGTTCCTGCACGGCGCCGGCGAACGCGGCTCCGACAATGAGAGGCAGCTGATTCACGGCGGCAAGGATTTCGCCGACGAAGGGTTCCGCAAGCGGCATCCGGCATTCATCGTCGCGCCGCAGTGCCCCGAAGAGAAGAAGTGGGTTGATGTGCCGTGGGATTCCGAGGCGCACAAGATGCCGGCGGAGCCAAGTCTACCGATGAAATCCGTCTTGAAACTGCTGGAGGCGTTGCGGAAGGAATTTCCGATCGACGCCAAACGTATTTACGGCGTGGGCCTTTCAATGGGCGGCTACGGCACGTGGGACATTTTGCAACGTCGGCCGGAACTATTGGCCGCAGCGGTTCCTATCTGCGGCGGCGGTGATCCTGATTATGCAGAGGGGTTTAAATCGACGCCGGTGTGGGTGTTTCACGGCGGCGCCGACCCCGTGGTGCCGGTGAGCCGCTCGCGCGACATGGTCAAGGCGCTGGAAGCCGCCGGCGGGCGACCGATTTACACCGAATACGAAGGCGTTGATCACAACTCGTGGACGCGCACGTTCGACAATCGCCTGGTGTGGGACTGGATGTTCGCGCAGCACAAGCAAGCCAATTAAATGCCGTAGGATTTTTGCCGCGAATCACGCGAATCTTCGCGAATTGAAGGACGTAAGATTTGAACAGGAGGCAACAGAGGGTACAGAGATTGAAAGTGGCAGTCTTCCTCTGTTACCTCTGTTCCCTCCTGTCGTTCTTCTTTTTTTGATTTGATTCGCGTTTATTCGCGAGATTCGCGGCGAAATCTTTCTTTTCATGTTTTCGTAGGTTGCCAGGCGCGGCTTTCACTTTGTGCCAGGGCGATAGCCGCGAGCGGTATTGTGCGCGATTTGTTGTTCGGTGAAGTGCTCAGGCTTGAGCCGCTGTTCTGAGAGCAGCCTGGCCTGATCGAAGTAGTGCGGCGAATCGGGATCGCCGCTCACCCCCAGGGGAACCAGGCTGGCTCCGCGGACGCCTTCCGGGGCGAAGTCCCACGTCGCCAGGTACGACGTGCCAACGATGCCATAGCGTTTCTTCTGCGATATCAAAAACGGTACGTCGATGCTTGGCGAATAATACTGCGTCAGGGCCACGCCCATCGGCCCATGGCCGCCGAGCGACGGCAGACTTGGCCGGCCGTCGGAGAATCGCAAGTCCACCAGGTCGCCAATCTCCGGCTGCCGCTGAATGCGAAACAGCTCGCCGTAGGGCACTTTCCATTTGCCGTGCAGGTCGATCAGTTTTTGAGCCGCGCTCACCAGCGCCGCGAACTGCTTCTCCGGCTTCCCGTCGAACTGCTTTCGCATCTTTTCGCCGGGATAGCCGGGGCCGTACAGCATCTCGTACCACGACTCGCACAGCGTCGCCTCGGTCGACGCCGCCGTGATCCGACAGTCCCAGCCCAACAAATGCTCCAAGTAAGGCCGCACCGCCTCCGCCGCTTGCGGCTTAGCGGCCTTCAGCTTCTCCAGCTCCGCGGCAAACTTCGGCAACGCCTTCCGCGCCCAATACACCTCGGTGTCAAACGCCGCCTTCTGCCAATCCTCGAACGTCGCCTTCTGCATTCCACGCAACAGCTCCATGGAACGCAGCGACCGCCGATTGCGCACCTCGCCGTCACGGACCATGTACGGCGGGAAGCTTTCCGCGCGCGGATTGTCGCCGTCGGTCACCATGAACGGCGTCGAGTTGCAGTTTTCGAGAAAGCCGGCCGCCGGATTCAACACCTGCGGCAGCTCGTCGAGCTCGTGGACGCCGAGCCACTCGGTCGCCGGGTCGCCGCCGTCCACCGGCTTGGACCAATGGAACTTCGGATTCCGCCGCGGCACGCGGCCGTTGTACAGGTACCACACGTTGCCGTCGCAGTCGGCGTACAGCACGTTCATGAACAACATCTGCATCGGCGCCAGCGCGGTGCGGAACTCTTCCAGGTTCCGCGCCTTAATCATCCGCAAGGCCTGCCGCATGGGGACGGCTTCGAACAGGCCTGAGACCTGGGCGGCGAGCATCATGCCGCCGCCTTCGTCCTCGACGATCGGCCCATGATGCGTCTTGCGGAACGTGTACTTACGATCGTCGAAGCCCTTGCCCTTGCGGATGCGGATCGTCTCAGTCCACTCCTCCGCGAGCCGCCAATCGCCGCCGTACTTGTACGCGAGCGGCCGCTGGGGATCGCTGAACTCCATCCGCCACACGTCGGCGATGTCCGGCTGATTGGTCACCAGCGTCCAACCGAGACGCTCATTGTGCCCCATCACCGGCAGCGGACTGCCGTAGAAGCCGGCGCCGGTGAAGTTCCACGCCTCACCGCCCACGCCGCCGCCCTTGCTGTGGAGATGGGCCTCCATGAGCTGTGAAAAACCAAACCACGGCATATGCGGCGCGGCGAGCAGCATTGGATGGCCGTCGGCGGTGCGCACGCCGCTAAGGGCCCAACCATTGGAGCCGGCCGCCGCCCAGATTTGCGGATTCCGCCGCGGCAAGAACTCCTCGGACAGGCCGGTGAGCCGATAACTCAGCTCCAGCGCCACGTGCCGGTAGTAGGCCAGCACGTGCCAGGGCTCGAACTTTTCGAGCAGCCGCGGCTTCACTTCCGGATGCGTCTTCAAAAACAGATTGATGCCCTCGACAAAGGCCGTGTACAGCCGGCGCGAATCGCGGTCGAGCGCCGGAAAATCGCGCTGGCTGCGCGGCACGATCTCAAACGCCCGGTTCAACAGATCGGAGTTGAGGCCCTGCGGGCCATGCACCTCGCTGTAGCGACCGAGCGCGAGGATGTACGTGTCCTCGAGCTGCTCGAAAAAATCTTCCGCCTGTACGTAGCCGAAGCCGAACACCGTGCTTTCATCATCGTTGCCGACGATGTGGGCTAGTCCGTAGTCATCACGATAAATCGTGACGTGACTGGAAAGTTCTTCGGCGCTCGGGAGCTGTTCGGCGATAGTCTGGGCGGTCGGCTGCGCGAATGTCGGCGCGCCTGCGCACAGCAGCCAAAGGACGCCGACAAAAATCGCTCCCCGTTTCATGTTGTGCATTCGATTCACGATAGCCGCGGAGCTACGCTCCGCAGGGGAAGTGGATGGCGACGATGTTTCCGCTGCGCCTGCGGAGCGTAGCTCCGCGGCTAGACTTGTGGACGAACCATCACGCACTGGAAAAAATCGTCGATTGCCATTGAATCGCCCGCAATGCCTAGGGCCGCTTCACTTCGGCCACGCGGCCGTTCGGATCCCAAGTAAGTACGAGGTCATCGTCATTGGGTCCGAACAGCCGCAAGTTGAACGGAATAGCCAATGGCAGGAGGGTTCCTTCGGAGAGGATCAGTCGTGCGTCGAGCCACGTTCCGTACGCCCATTGCGGCGGTCCGGTGGCAAAGAGAAACCCGGTTTTCTCCCATTCGCCCGTTGGCGAACCCAGGATCGCACGGACCTCCGTCTTCGTCTGTCCGACCGCGACCCGTGCCGAGGCGTCAATTTGCTTTTGCAAGCGCGCCT
>JAICUM010000066.1 GCA_025935855.1 Pirellulales bacterium
CTTGGGTACCGGCGGGCGATCGTTGAGGGGGAGTCGCAGGACATTGATGCGCTGTTGGCGGAGCGGCTGGGTGAGGCGAAGGAGCTGGATGTCGTTGTTGATCGCTTGAACGTGCAGCCGGAGGGAATGTTGCGGCTGCGCGATTCGCTGGAGACGGCGTTTGAGGCGGGGCGCGGGGCGGCGGTGGTTTGGATTGAAGCCAAGCTCGCTGAGGCTCCCCCTGTGCCCAGTTCAGCCCCCCTCCCTAGCCCTCCCCTCCAGGGGGAGGGGACCGGGCGGATCGACATTAGTTGGCGGCGGCGGATGTTTAGTCGGCGGTTGCGGTGTGAGAACTGTGGGATTCAGTATCCGGACATTGAGCCCCAGTTGTTGAATTACAATAGCCCGGTGGGCGCCTGCCCGGCCTGCGAGGGCTTTGGCAATATCGTCGAAGTTGATATGGCGCGGGTCGTGCCGGACGCGTCGAAGTCGATTCGCGAGGGGGCCATTGCGCCTTGGAATACGCCGGCCTATGAGCACGAGTTGCAAGAGCTCGTAGCGCTTGCTCCGCGGTATAAGATTCCGCTGGATGTGCCATTCTCAGAACTAACGGCCGAGCAAGTGGCGCTGGTTCGCGAGGGCGTTCCCGAGCGAAAGTTCGGCGGGCTGGTTGGTTTCTTCAACTGGCTTGAGCGGCGGAAGTACAAGATGCACATCCGCGTGTTCTTGAGCCGCTGGCGGTCATACTATCCCTGCTCGACGTGCGGCGGGCTCAGGTTGAAGCCTGAGTCGCTGGCGGTTCGCATTACCGGCAAGAACATTGCTGAAGTCTCGATGATGGAGGTCGGCACAGCCCTGCAGTGGCTTCGCTCGCTTGAGCTGAACGACTGGCAGCGGCAAGTGGGACGATTGCTCATTGACCAGGTGGCGTCACGGCTGGATTACTTGGAGCGCGTCGGCGTGGGCCATCTGGCGATCGATCGGCCACTCAGATCGCTCAGCGGCGGCGAAGCGCAGCGCGTCGCGCTGACCGCGGCGTTGGGCTCGAATCTCACGGGGATGCTGTACGTCCTCGATGAACCTTCGGCGGGCCTGCATCCGGCGGATTTGCCGCGGATAGTCAATGCGATCAGCGGGCTGCGCGATCGGGGCAACACGGTGGCCGTGGTGGAGCATGAGCCGACGCTGATTGAATCGGCGAATCACGTCGTGGAGCTTGGGCCTGGCGCCGGGGAATTTGGCGGCAAGGTGATCTTCGCGGGCACTCCGGCGGAAATGATTCACCATCCGGAAAGCCGAACGGGCGATTGGCTGGCGGGCCGGCGCGTCGGGGCTCAGCGGGAGGAGCGGCGGCCAACGACGCATGGCTGGCTGCGGTTGGTCGGGGCGCGCGGCAATAACTTGCAGAATCTCATCGTCGAGTTTCCGCTGGGCGTGCTGTGCGTCGTCACCGGCGTGAGCGGCGCGGGGAAAAGCACGCTGGTGCAGCAAACGCTGTTTCCGGCGGTCGCCCACCGGCTCAAGCTGGAGGCTGAGAAGCCGGCGGAGTACGACGACATTCTGGGCGTCGGGCAGATCGAGGACGCGCTGCGCGTCGATCAGAGTCCCATCGGCCGCACGCCGCGGTCGAATCCGATCACGTACGTGAAGGCGTTCGATCCGATCCGGACGCTGTTCGCGGAGACGACCGACGCGAAGGCCCGCTCGTTCAAGGCGGGGCATTTCAGCTTTAACGCCGAGGAAGGCCGGTGCGAGGCGTGCCAGGGGGACGGGTTCAAGCAGATCGACATGCGATTTATGGCGGATGTGTACATGCGGTGCCCGGAGTGTCATGGGGCCCGCTATCGCCGCGAGGTGCTGGAAGTGAAGTACCGCGGGCTGAGCATCGCGGAAGTGTTGAACCTGTCGGTGCGGGAGGCGTTTAACTTTTTCCGCGGGCACAAGAAGGTGCTTGCGCGGCTGAAGTGCTTGATCGACGTGGGACTCGACTATTTGCGGTTGGGGCAGCCGGCCAATACGCTGTCGGGCGGCGAATCGCAGCGGTTGAAGCTGGCGAACTACGTGTCGTCGGCTCGCCGCGGGCGAACGCTGTTTGTGTTGGATGAGCCGACGACGGGGCTGCATCCGTCGGACGTGATGCAGTTGGTCGATTGCTTCGACTCGCTTGTGTCGATGGGGCATTCGCTGATCGTGATCGAGCACAATCTGCAGATGATGCGGGCCGCGGACTATATCATTGACCTGGGGCCTGGCCCGGCGGCGGCTGGCGGGCGAATCGTAGCCGAGGGGACGCCGGAGGAAGTGGCGGCGAATCCTGAATCCATCACGGGCCGGTATCTGGCTGAAGAGTTGGCTCGCGTGCCGATCGTGGAAGAGGAAGCCGGTGACTGAATCACTCGACCGCTACCGAAGGCAGATGCGGTTCGCTCCGCTGGGGGAAGCGGGGCAGCGGAAGCTGCTTGCCGCGCGCGCGCTGGTGGCGGGGTGTGGGGCGCTGGGGAGCGTGTCGGCCGATTTGTTGGTGCGGGCCGGCGTTGGCTTCGTGCGCGTGGTGGATCGTGATTTTCTTGAAGCGGACAATCTGCACCGGCAAGTGCTGTTTGACGAGCAGGATGTGGCCGAGGTGCTGCCGAAGGCGGTGGCCGCGGCGCGGCGGTTGTCGCAGATCAACTCGGCTGTTCAGGTTGAACCGGTGGTCGCTGATATCTCGGCGGCGAATATCGGCGCGCTGGCGGACGACGTCGATCTGATTGTCGATGGCACGGACAACTTTGAGACGCGGTATTTGATCAACGACTACGCAGTGGCGCGCGGCAAGCCGTGGGTGTTTGGCGGATGCGTGGGTGCGGAAGGGCAGATGCTCGCCATTCTGCCGGGCGAGACGCCGTGCTTGAGCTGCATTCTACCCGAGCCGCCGCCCGCAGAAGCGCAGCCGACGTGCGAGACGGCCGGGGTGATTGGGCCGATTGTCAGCGTGATTGCATCGCTTCAGGCGGCCGAGGCGCTGAAAATCTTGAGCGGGAATTTCGAGGCGGTGAATCGCCGGATGACGATTGTCGATTTGTGGGGGAATCAATTGCGCACGGTGGGCGTGGCGCGGCTGCATGGCGAGATGAGCTGCAAGACGTGCGGCGAGCGCGAGTTTTCTTGGCTGGAGGGCCGCCGCGGCGCCGCGGCTATTTCGTTGTGCGGGCGAAATGCGGTGCAGCTTGCTCCGACAAAGGCGGAGCCGGTTTCGCTGGACGCTTTGGCAGCGAAGCTCAGCGCGATTGGAACGGTTTCGGCCAACAAGTTTCTGTTGCGGTTCGAGGTTGATAAGTATCGCGTGACGGTGTTTGCCGATGGGCGGACGATTGTGGGGGGCACGGATGACCCGGCGGAAGCCCGAGTGGTGCATGCGAAGTACATTGGGGGTTAAACGGCATAGGAAAAAATGCCACTAATGATGTTCCGCGGGGTGCCACTGGCATCCGGCCAGGGCTGACGTGGGCGCCCGCTGGGCACTGGTCACTGGCAAAAGGCCAGTGGCACCCGACGAAGTGGGGATGCTGGCGCCTGGTGGGCGTCAAACTTCGCGCTGGTTTCCCAGCTTTGCGGTTGGTCGCTTCAGGTGAAGAAACCGTTTTTTTCGCATCGAGCGTTTGCCTCGACTTGGTCGATTTGCAGTGCTGGGGCCGGCCTCCCGCGGCGAGCCCGAGTATCGGTCAGCTTGCATTCCCGCGCATGCTGACCGTCTTCCCAAGACCCAGTCGCAGAGCAACGCACCCCGAATGACCACTGCTGAACGCTCCCTCGCCATTCCCCGGCCAGCGTCCCTCCACGCGCCCGCGCCGGCCGACCGGCAACTTGTCGGCCGCATCGGACCCTGGCAACTTGTGAAGCTCATCAATGAAAGTGAGCTGGCCCGGGTCTACCTCGCCCGGCCGGCCGACGCGGCTGGGGAATCCGCGGCCGCCTACGTGGTGAAAGTGCTCCGCAAGGAATGGTGGCGAGATCCGCACGCCATCGAGATGCAGCGCCGGGCGGCGTGGGTCGGGCGGAAGGTTTCTCATCCGCACCTCTTGCCGGTGCTTTCCGCGGGTGTTGATCAGCCGCCGTTTTATACGGTCAGCCCGAAGCTCGAAGGGCGGTCGCTGGCGAGCTTGCTCGAGCAGCAGCGGCGCATTCCGCTGGCCATCGCGCTGTGGATTGGCCGTCAGGTGGCCGAAGCGCTCGACGCGCTGCACACGACGGCGCGGATGATTCATTCGGACGTGAAGCCGGCGAATATCGTGGTGGCGCCGGACGGGCATGCGACGCTAGTTGATCTGGGCTTCGTACACACGCCGGGCGAGAGCCGGCATTGGTCGACTCGACCCGTGTACGGGACGTTGAATTACCTGGCGCCGGAAGCGTTGACGTCGTCGCTGGCTGCGTCGCCGCAGAGCGACATTTACAGCCTGGGCGTGACGCTCTACGAAATCATTACCGGAGGATTGCCGTTCACCGGCCGTGACGCCGAGCATCTGTTGCGGCAGCATCGTGAAGCGAAGCCGCCGTGCCTTCGAATGCGGCAGCCGGAAACGCCGAAGGCGGTGGCGTCGCTCGTTCACCGCATGTTGGCGAAGGACCCGCTGCGCCGGCCGGAGAGTGCGGCGGACGTGGCGGAGGAGCTGGTGCGGCTGGAGATTGAGAGTTTCTCCGCGGCGGCCTAATTCAAGACGGCTGCGCTGTTTTTTGCTGGTAGTCGTTTGGCGTTTCGCAGTCCTGGGCGCACGCCGGACAGTCGCCGGAGCCAAAGCAGGTGCCGCAGGGCATACGCTTTCCCGCCAGCGGATTGGGCATCGAGCCGCGGCCTTCGCACGTGGGGCAGCACCCGGTGTCGTCACAAACGTGACAGTGAACTTCGGCCATCGATCCCTGCCAATCTTTTGAAAAGGAAGCGGCTCGGTTTTCGAGCGTCGCTCATTCTCGATAAGCCGCAGAACCGCGGCAAGACGGGGGATGAGTGGGTTGCCGCAGTTGCAGGCGGTAGCCTGGCTCCAATCAACAAAGAAAGCCGCCCGGCTGCCGAAAATTAACAACCGGGCGGCTTGTACGTTTGATTGAGGCGAGCCTCAACCAATGACCATTACTTGCCGGGCTCGGTGGCCGGCGCTGGCGGGTTGTCGCCAGACGTCTTGGTCTCGGTCTTCTCAGTTTTCGTCGTCGACCCCTCAGGAGTCGTAGTGGTGGTCTTCTTCGTGGTGCCCGTCTTATCGGAGCAGCCGATGAGGGCAGGCGAGAACAAGCCGAGCATTAGCAAGGCTACCATCACGCGCTTCATGTTCGTACCTTTCGTAGAGTGAAACAGTTAAATGACCTAACGTCATAGTGAAAGCGAGCTGGCGACGTTGCCCGCTCGCGCTGCTGCCTAACGGTTGGCTGAGCGGCAAGCCGGCAAGGCCGGCGCATTGCCGCATAGCGTGCTAGTATGGAACGAGTGTAGCGGAGCTTCAACCAAAATCTATCCCCTACGGTCGTAATCCACGGCGAGTTATGGAATTAGCTTCGATTAGTCTCTGAATGGCGGCGTTTCTCGACCAGCTTCTTCAGGTCATCCAGTAGTTTGGGCTGGTTGTAGCGGGCGAAAATCTCGACCATTTTATCCAGTTCATCCAGGCCGTAACCTTCAGTTGATTGGTCGGCGAGAATGCCGCCGATCGGTTCTAGCCGCAGTTTGTCTTCGACGCTGCGGGGCTCAATGACGGCGTCGCCGACAGCGACCTGATTTGATGGATCGTTAGGCATGTCGCCGTGCTGTTGTTTCGCATGGTGGATGGGAGGTCGCGCAGCCACGGCCGGCTTTGTGCAAGACTGGCGCCAAAGCGGGGTTGGCCTGGAAATTTTCGGCGAAAAATCGGTTGTTTCTGGATGGGGCGGCGTTGAACCATGGGGGGTCCGAGAGGGGATTTCGGGCTGGTCGGAAGCGTCGGCTTGCGACGCGCCGCAAACCCGGCTTCTGCACGTACTTCGGATTGGCCGTGAGAAGATAGCTAAGTGTGCGGCCAAAAAAGTCAGAATCTTCGCTTAACCGCTATGCCCGGATGACGGCTGGATGATTCGTCGGTTTGCGACTTGGATCGTTTACCGGCCGACGCTGCCCGAAATGCGGCTAAGCCGCAAGCGATTTGGAGAGCACCGCCAAGTGCGTAACCGTGCCTCGACGTTGGGGCGCGTTCTTCGACATAGCCGAGTAACTCACAGGCTGGATTGCAGGCGGTCAAAGAGGCGATCGACTTCCGCGGCGGTCTCAGGATCGAGGCGCCAGTATACGGGCGGAGCTTGGATCGTGTTGCGAAAGATGCCGCGCTTTACAAGCAGGTGTTTTTCGATTGCTAGGAAGCCGTCGAGGCCGGCTTGGAGCTGCAGGGCGACGATGCCCGAGATGGGCAGGGAGAGCTGGTAAATGCGCTCGTCGTCGCCGGCTTGGAGGGCGCGCCATAGCGCGATGATCCCGTCGAGCAGATCGACCGCCGGCATTGTGCCGATGACGCTCCGGCGGTAGCAATCGACGAGGTTGACGCCGCCGGAGCCTTCGAAAATACGAGCGGCGCCGCGACTGGCGTCGCGCAGGCGGGAGAGATTCGGCCCGAGCGGGCTGGCTTCGGGCTTGAACAGGATTTTGTCGGGGCCGAACTCTTCCAGCAGGTTGAGGTACACGCTCAGGTCGATGGCGGCGCCGACGTAGCTGGAAGCGTCTTGAACCACCAGGGGAATCGAAACGCTGTGGGCGATATTGGCGAAGTATTCGACGGTCGCGTCGCTTGCCAATGATCGCTTCGCCGGCGGAATCGCCATGACGGCGGTGGCGCCGAGCGATTGGGCGTGTTGCGCGAAGTCGATGGCTTCGGCGGTCGTTTCAGCGCCGACGCTGATGATGGTGAAGCCGCGGCCCGCCGCTAGTTCGCAGACGAGCGCGGCGAGCTCGCGCCGCTGCCGGCTTTCGAGCCGCAGGATTTCGCTGACCATGGCGACGACGACGCCGTCGGCGCCAAGCTGGAACGCCCAGTCGATTTCGCGCTTGAGCGTGGGGCGATCGATTTGCAGGTCAGACGTAAATGGCGTCTGCAGAACGGGAAGCACGCCATGCAGCGACTGATCGAGACTTGAGGGCATCGCAGTTTGGCTCAGTGTCGTTGCGCCGATTCGAGAACGAAATCAGTCGATGGAGGGTTGCGGATTGGCGAACAACCAGCACGCCGCTCCGCACAGATACACGCCAGCAAAAAGGAGCAAGATGAGATTCCAATTGTCGGTGGCTTGGAAGATCTTTCCCACGATGATGGGACACGCGGCGGCTGAGAAGTTTCCCATCATGTTCATCACCGCGACGACGTGCGGCACTCGCCTTCCACCCACGTCGATGGCGGCGGCGAACGCGCAGGGGCCCGCGAAGGCTCCGAAGAATCCTGCCAGCGCCAACAGCCCGACAATGAGCGTGGTGCTGTGCGCAAGCCATGATGCCAGAAACACGAGCGAGCACAGCGCGAGCGACGCGGCGCCGACGCCGCCGCGGCTGAGCCGCAGGCTGTTCGTGCGCTTCCAAATGGCGTCGGTCAACAGGCCGCCAAAGATGTTTCCGGGCAACATGGCCAGGAGGATCATGCTTTGCAAGTACCCTGATTGCTCCTTGGAGACGAGGCAGGCTTCCTGAAGAAAGCTCGGAAGCCAACTGAGGTAGAACATGGATGCCGCGCCGCGGCAAATTTGTTGGCCGCAGAGCCACCACAGAATCGGGCTGCGGACGATGAGCCTTAGTTCCTCGGACTCGGCGACTTCGCGCGCCGGAGCTGCGCGTTGGGCGTCGTGACTGGAACGAATGAGGGCGAGCTCCTCGGCGTTGACCGTGGGGTCTTCGCTTGGCCGATTGCGAAAGCGAAGGTAGAAGGCCGCGGCCCATGCGATGCCGAGCCAGGCGAAGGACATGAATGCGAAGCGCCAGCCGACGCGGGCGATCAGGTAGGCTGTGACAGCGCTGGCGGCCACGGCGCCGATCTGCATTCCTGAGGAGAGGACGCCGCAGCCCAAGGTGCGCTGGGACAGCGGCATCCAATGGCCGATTGAGTTGCAAGTGGCGGGAAGAATGCCGGCTTGGGCGGTTCCCATCACGAGTTGCGCGAGAATCAGCATCCACAGCGCCGGCGCGAGGCCGATGGCCATGGTGGCCAGGGACCAGCCCACGGCGCACAGGCCAAGCGCGATGCGAGTGCCGAAGCGTTCGGAGAACCATCCGCTGGGAATCTGCAGGACGGCGTAGGGCCAGAAAAAGGCGCCCATGAACCAGCCGGATTGTTCGAGTGTCAGTCCGAGCTCGGCGCGGATGGTGCTTTCGGCTGCTCCGAAGGCGTGGCGGCAAAGGTAGGCAAGCACGGCCGCGGTAGTGAGCCAGGACAGCGCTCGGTACCGAACGGTCGTCGGGGATGCCTCGACAATAAAGGGCGGCGCGGCCGGCCGCAGCGAGATTGTATCGCTTTCGGTGAGATCCAGCGGTTCATCGCTAAGCAAGGACATGGCTAATCGCCTGGGCCATGGCTTCGATGACGAGTTCCAAGCTGCCCCGATCGAACGGTGTTTGCCACACCTGGTAGAGGTCGGCGTCGTAAAGCTCGCGGGGCGGAAGGTAGCCCGCCGAACCGTTGATTAGATTCATGCAGATGATGGCGTTGTCGGGAAAACGGCGGCGAAGCTCGCGCTGCAGGATGGAGTATGCTTCAGCGCTGGAACCGACGAGCACCGCATCGCCGAGGCGCCAGGCCTGGACGACGAGTTCGTAGTGCGAGCCGTCGCCGACGGCCCTGCGAACGTTCAGCTTTCGCACGAGGCGCTCCGCGAGCGTGCGGTCGGTACAGGCGCGGAGTTGCGCCTCGATCTCGGCGACGGTGGGCAAGTCCTTTAGCTGGAGCTGAACTTTAATTTGCAACGCTTGCAAGGCTTGTGAGCATGGTTCGGCCGGCTCGTGCGTCCACACGGCGAGCGGCGCGCCGGATTCGACCACTCCGGCGAAGCTTAGTTGCTGGCCCGGCGGTTCCATACTGAATAAAGTTGAGAGCGCGGCGAAGCCCAGTTCCCGGCCGTGACGGTCGGCGACATTTAGATCGCCGACGTATTGGAATCGAGGGGCCAGCTCGCCGCTGGCGCCTTGGAGAAAGAGTGTAGGGGCGCCGGTGGTTTGTTCGATGGTCTCGCGCATGGCGCCGACATAATCGGAAGAAATGGCGGCGTTCTGCCAGGCCAGCGTCGTGGGGTGACAGGCGTAGTTCACTAGCGTGGCGCGAATGGCGCCGGTTTCATCGGTGACGCGGCCGAACAGCAAGGCGTCGTCGGCGGGGACGGCCGGATTGTATCCGCAAATGAACCGATCCTGGCCGGGTTCAGGATCAGCCAAGTCGCGATTGGCTGCCAGGCTGCAATGGCCCATGTGCCAGTCGAGCGTTCCCTCGAATTGCGAGCCAATCGCCTGGCGGGCGGTATGCACGGCAGCGTTGAAGACATCCGCCATCCACGATTGCACCAGCGAGCCGCCAGGCAGCGAGTCGTCGGCGTCCATGAGCGGCGGCGCGGAGTGAGTATGGCTGAGGGAGATGATGACGTTGGCGGCTTCAAGGTTGAGGGCGTCGAGCAAGTGCTGCTGAAACCGGCGATAAACATCGTGCGTCCTCCAGCCGCCGAGGTCGGTGTCGATGAGGACGAGCGTTTGATCGTCGGTGAGCGTGGTGAGAGCGAGGGCCGTGAGCGTCAACGGCCGATGGATACTGGTGGCGACATCGTGCTTGGCCGCGCCCCAATTGCGGGCGTAAACGCCGACCGGAGGCGTGATGTCCGCTCGAGCCACGCCGATGCGGCCGTGGAACGACGGATGGCGAATCGTGCGGGGTTCGGAACGCGACACGATTTACCAATCTCCCACGGAGCCGTCTTGATAGAACACGCGCTGCAGCACTTCCTGCTGGAACGGGTGCTTTCGCACCTCCGCTTCGTTGATCGAGACGCCGAGGCCCGGTTTGCGGTTTCGCTTGACCGTGCGCGTCGTCTTGTCGAGCTGGTATGACTCCTGGACGACGTCGGCGCGCCACGGCACGTCGGCGTGGACCGACTCGCAGATGAGGTAGCTGGGCTGCGAGAAGCCGAACTCCAGCGAGGCGGCCGTGCTGACCGGGCCTTGCGGATTATGCGGCGCCAGGGCAACGCGATGGGCTTCGGCCAAGGCGGCGATGCGGCGCGCTTCGCTGAATCCGCCGCAATGCGTGATGTCGAGCTGGCAGACGTCGCAGGCCTGGGCGGCGAACAGATCGCGGAAGGCGGCCAGATGTGTGAGCCGTTCGCCCGTGGCAATGGGCGTGGAGACCGACTGCTTGATCGCGGCCAGCCCGTCGAGACTCTCAGGCCAACACGGCTCCTCTAAAAAATACAGGCCAAGCGGGTCGAGTGCTTGGGCGAACTGGCGCCCCATGGCGGGCGAGGGCCGCGCGTGGCAATCGACCATGATGTCGATGCCTTCGCCGACGGCGTTTCGCATCGCCGAGACGCAGCGTTCAGCCATCATGATCGGCTTGAGACCTTCGAGTGGCATCGTGGGCGGCACGGCCATGGCCTTGAAGGCGGTGAAGCCTTCGGCGACGGCCTGCTCGGCGAGCTCGGCGAACCGGCGGGCTTCGTCCACCGGAGTATTGTAAAACGTGTCCATATTACCGCCGCCGAGATGGCAATACAGGCGGATAAAGTCTCGCACCGGCCCGCCCCAAAGTTCGTGGCAAGGAACGCCGTGGACTTTGCCGACGATGTCCCACAAGGCGAGGTCGATGCCGGCGATGGCCGTGGCGCGGACGACGCCCTGGCCGTGCCAGAAGTGCTGCCGCCACATCATCTGCCAGAGGAATTCGACGCGCGTGGGATCTTCGCCGATCAGCAGTTGGGCGAGGTCTTCGACGGCGCCGGTGATGCCGCGGGTGTGCCACTCGAGCGTCGCTTCACCCCAGCCAACGAGGCCGTCCTGATCGGTCACAACCTTCACGAACACCCAGTTGCGCATCCGGGCGTGGCAGACAAGGGTTTCGATTGCGACGATCTTCATGGGATAAAACCGCGCGGGCTGCGTTTGGCGAGATGATGAGGAGATCGCTCGCTCATTGAGCGGGCGGCATGGTCCACGCTTCGTTGAAGAACCCGGAATTGACGACGGTTTCGGCGACCTGTGGCGGCGAGGTTTGAGCGGAATTGTCGCCAACCTTCATGACGGCCCAGTCGCCAAGGCGCGGGAAGACCATGTAGCTGAACCGCAGCTCCGCGTCGTGATAGGTGTGGCCGCTGTTGAGGACGACGTAGCGGCCGGCAGCGCTCGCAAGCGGATTAGGGCAGATTAACTCGGCAGCGTGATCCGTGGCGGAGTGTTTTTCATCGCCGAGCTCAAGTGAGTCGCGGGTCCAGGTGAGTGGCAGTTGCGGCAGCACTTTGGCGATCCAGGGATTGCTGCCGGGATCGCCGAAGAGGATGAGGTTTGAATTTCGCACGTCATCGTCCGTCACGTCGGTGTCGTTCTTGACGGGCAGGTAGCCGTGATAGTGGCGGCGCCACTCGTCGGCGAAGCGCCGCAGGTTCGCCTCAGCCCAGGCAGCGACGCGGGGGTTCCACGCGGGATGCGTGCCGCGAACGCACAGAAATCGGCGCGAAAAAGCGTCATCGATCGGTCCTTGCAGTCCCGGACGTTTGCCGGTGAGCGATTGCGGCTCAACCATCCCGCGGCAGGTCCAGCGGCCGTTCTGTTTTTCGAACAGCACGCCGTTTGAGAAGCCTTTCTCGGACGACGGAACGGCGATTCGTTGTCCGCCGATCGTCACGGTTTTGGTCTCGTCGGTGAGGGCTGGAGCGTAGATCGAAAACCGCGTGATGTTTTCCGGTTCGCTCACCGAGATGGCGCCGTCAGCGGCAACGTCAGCTTCGATCCTGGCCCGCTCGTAGTGTTGCTCCAGGCCGAATAGCTCGATCCAGCGGCAGCGGCTGAATTTGAGCGTCCAGGTTACGAACTGAAGGTGTTTGGGAAATGGGTCGGCGCCGCGGGCGGCGAAGTCGCCAAGCCGGTCGAGCTGCTCTTGGAACTTGGCCTGGGTGATGCCGTGGCCGGCGCCGTGATCGACAATGCCGTTGAACGGAATGCCCTCCTTCGCAAACGCCTTTTCGATGAGCAGGTGCGACGAGTAATAAGGGTCCTGATCGCCCATCGCGGCCACCACGGGGACCATGGCGGCGTTGGGCGTGTAGTCGATGGCGTCCACCAGATGCAGCATGGTTTTCTGCCAGGGCGTGAGCGGATCGAGCCGCACGAAGTGCTTCCACGGGGAGTTCGAGAACTCGATGGTATCGACCGGTCCGGCGCCGGGACCGATGGCCGCGTATCGATCCGGCCGCTTGAGGCCAAGCTGCCAGGTGCCCACGCCGCCGAGCGAATGGCCGCGCAAGACGATGCGAGAGCGATCGATGTTCCAGTCGCGGCAGACGGCGGCGATGGCTTCCTCGACGTCGGTTTCGCCTTCGAAACGGTAGGAGTTTTCGCCGAGTCGGCCCATCGGATAAAGCTCGATGTAGTGGCTTCCGGGAGCGGCGGTAGCGCCGGAATCGCTGTTGGCGACCCACAGCAGCTCGCCGATTCCCGTGGCGTTGGTGCTGCCATGGAGCACGACATCCAGTCGGGTGGGTTTGGCGGGATCGTAGCTGCCGGGGACGACCAGGCAGTACGGTTGCGGCGAGTCATCCACCGCCGAGATGAAGCCGCGGGCCATGTGGCCGTGCCGCGTCGTCCAGGGATGTTTGCCGTCGGCTAGCGCGTCGATGCGCTCGTGGGCGCGATCGAGGCCGAGTCTTATCAGTGCGCGGCTGTTCGGGTCGGTCGGCGGGCCAAAGTCGAGAGCCCAAGCCAAGGCTTTAGTGAAGATGGCCGCGTCGGCCCAGCGGTCCGGCGACATGCCGGGCGCCTTGCGCAATGCGGCGAGACGTTGCTCGAGCGGCTGCAGCTCATCGCGGAAGGCCGCTTGTTCCACTTCGGTGAGCGGCCCAGGAGGCGCCGTTGGCTCCGCGGCCGAGGCGATCGTAGGCGTCAGCGCGCTTATGATCAGCAACAACAGGCGGCGGCCATAAGGGCAGATCAGCACGTTAATGAGCCGCTTCTTGGTGGAAGGGTGTCGCTCGCACTTAGTCGCGATGTGTATTCAGTACGGCGGAATCCGGGTCTCTCGTGCCGGCGCCGCGTCCCACGCGACTGAGGATCGGGTGATTGTTCAGGATGTGACGCGAGAGCGCCTTTCGCGCCGCGGACCACTGGTTGGCTAAGAGCGCGGTTAGAATCTCGCGGTGTTGACCGATTGTTCTGATGGCTAACTCACGATCATGGTCTTCCCAGCGAAACAGCAGCTTGTAATACCGGCC
>JAICUM010000188.1 GCA_025935855.1 Pirellulales bacterium
CCTGGACATCAAAACGGAGTTGGTGGATCTCGACGCGCTGGCGAAGCTGATTCACGCATCGAAAACCGAGTCGCAAATCATTTTTACGACGCAGTATCACCAGTTGATCCGCGACTGGAAAAAACGGATGCCGGAGTCGCTGTCGCTCTTGTGGAATGGCGGGAAGGAAGCGGCGCTGCGAAAGAAACTGGCCGCGGTGCGTGCAGCGAATTTCGAGGGGATCACGTTTTTGCAGATCCATGTCCACGTGGCCGACGATTTGAATTCGCCGGAACCGTTCGATCCATCGACGGCGTTTCTCAAGGAGGTGCGTGATGAGCTGAAGCAGCATCACGTTGTGTTTCAAGTCTTGCCCTGGGAGTGCGATAATCCTGAGGCGTATCGGAAGCTTCTGGAGTTAGGGGTGGCGTCGTTCGCCACGGATTACCCGCGGATGACGCTGGAGGTCGTGCGAAAGTTCGAGCAGAACCGAAGTGGCAAGCGGTAGCAGACGCCGTTGGCAATTCTTCTTTTCAGTTAGGCAGGGCGTGAGCCAGTTAATCGATCCACCGCATCGGCGGGAGCCCGAAGGCGAACAGGCGCAATCAGCGTCCGACGGCGCTCAAGGCAGGCGGCGGCTTTGGGACTTTCTGCGTCCGCCGCCGCCGGCGCCGCGGATTGAGGATCCGGAACTCGTTCGGACGACGTACGGCTTTTGGAGGCCGCGCATCCTGATCACGGCGACGGTCGCGTACGCCGTGTTCTATTTGGTGCGGAAGAACCTGGGCGGGGCGATCCCCGCCATGGAAGCGGACCTGGGCATCGACAAGGAAAGCCTGGGGCTGTTTCTGACGCTGCACGGCGTGATGTACGGCGTGTCGAAGTTCTTCAACGGGTTTGTCGGCGATCGGGCAAACGCCCGCTATTTCATGGCGCTGGGCCTGGTGCTGTCGGCGGCATGCAACGTCGCGTTTGGATTAAGCTCGACCGTCGTCGCGATGGGGTTCTTTTGGGTGCTCAACGGCTGGGTGCAGGGGATGGGCTTTCCGCCGTGCGCTCGCACGCTGAGCCACTGGTTCAGCCCGTCGGAGCGGCCGACGATGTTCGGGATTTGGAATACATCGCATTCAATCGGCGCGGCGGGGGCTTCGGCGCTGACGGGATTTCTAGTGGTTCGATACGGTTGGCGACCTTGCTTTCTCGTCCCGGCGGGAATCGCGGTGGTGGGAGCTGTGGCTGTCCGGCACTTCATGCGCGACACGCCGGCTTCGCTCGGTCTGCCGGAAATCGAGGAATTTAAGGGCGACACAAAAACGGTTGACGCGGTGGAAGAGGTCGAAACGCTCGACGCGGCAACGGTCGTGGGCGAGCCGCTCACGCAGCGCGAGTTCGTCCTCCGGCACGTGCTGAGCAACCCGCTCGTGTGGTTCGTTTCGACGGCGAATTTTTTCGTATACGTCGTGCGGCAGGTGATTTACGACTGGGGGCCGTCGTACTTGTACGAAGCGAAGGGGATCGCCCTGGATGACGCGAATTTTATGGTCGCCCTGTTCGAGATTGGCGGCGTGGCGGGGGCCGTGCTGGGCGGCATTGCGACAGATCGCTATTTTCGCAGCCACGCGGGGCGGGTCTGCGTGGGGTACATGGCGGCGTGCGCGGGGCTGGTGTTCGCGTTTTGGAAGCTCGAGAGCAACTCGATCGCGATCAACGCCGCGCTGTTGGCCGGCATCGGCTTTTTTATCTACGGGCCGCAATGCCTGGTGGGCGTGATCGCCGCGAACCTGGGCACCAAACGGGCGACCGCCACTGCCATAGGCCTCACCGGGCTATTCGGATACGCGAGCACGGTGCTCTCCGGATGGGGGTTCGGCCGGCTGGTGAAATCGCACGGCTGGGCCGACGGACTGGGACTGGTCTTCGGCTGCTCGATCGCGGCGCTCTTGATGTTCCTGCTGGTGTGGAACGTCAGCGCGGAGACGGAGCTGCGAATTCAGCGGAAGGCAAAAGAGCCGCGGTCCTAAAGGGCGCGGCTATTCTTCGTCGCTCCGCAACTTGGCTAGGACGCTGTAGTCTTCGAGCGTGGTGGTGTCGCCGATGGTTTCTTTGCCGGCGGCGATGTCGCGGAGCAGGCGGCGCATGATTTTGCCGCTGCGCGTCTTCGGCAGGGCGTTGGTGAAATGCACCTCGTCGGGCTGGGCGAGCGCGCCGATCTGATTTCGGACGTGTTTGACCAGTTCCTTGCGCAGCTCCTCGCTGGGCTCGGCACCGCGGAGCGTCACAAACACGGCGACCGCTTCGCCTTTGAGCTCGTCGGGACGGCCGACGGCGGCGGCTTCGGCGACTTTCGGATGGCTGACCAGCGCACTTTCGATCTCGATCGTGCTCAGTCGGTGGCCGGAGACGTTCAGCACGTCGTCGATGCGGCCCATGATCCAGTAGTAGCCGTCGGCGTCGCGGCGGGCGTTGTCGCCGGCGAGGTACTTGCCGGGGACTTTGCTCCAGTAGACTTCCTTGTAGCGGTCGTCGTCGCCCCAGATGCCGCGGAGCATGCCCGGCCAGGGGTGGGCGATGGTGAGCCAGCCGCCGTAACCGGGCGGTACTTCTTCGCCCTCCGAGTTTACGATTTGCGGGACGACACCCGGGAGCGGCTTGGTGCAGCTGCCGGGCTTGGTGGGCGTGGCGCCGGGGAGGGGGCTCATCATGATGCCGCCGGTTTCGGTCTGCCACCAGGTATCGACGATGGGGCAGCGTTCGCCGCCGATGGTGCGGTGGTACCACATCCAGGCTTCGGGGTTGATGCCTTCGCCGACGGTGCCAAGGACGCGGAGGCTCGACAGGTCGTGCTTCTCGACGTGGTGGTCGCCCCATCGCATAAATGCGCGGATGGCGGTGGGCGCCGTGTAGAAAAGCGAAACGCGGTACCGCTCGATGATGTCCCAAAAGCGGTCTTCATGCGGATAGTTCGGGGCGCCTTCGTACACGAGGACGGTGGCGCCGGCGGAGAGCGGACCATAGACGACATAGCTGTGTCCGGTGACCCAGCCGCAGTCGGCGGTACACCAGTAGACGTCGTCGTCGCGGTGATCGAAGACCCACTCGAAGGTTTTTTTGCAGAAGAGGTTGTAGCCGGCGGTGGTGTGGCGAATGCCTTTGGGTTTTCCCGTGGAACCGCTGGTGTAGAGGATGTAGAGCGTCGCTTCGCTGTCGAGCGGCTCGGCGGGGCAGTCGTCGCTGGCCTTCGCCATGAGCTCGTGCCACCAGAGATCGCGGCCGGACTGCATGGAGGCTGGAGGCTGGAGGCTCGAGGCTGGAGGCGAATCGGCGTTGGAGCCGCCTGCCACAAGGTTGCGGCGGAGGACGATGCACTTTTCTACTGTCGGCGATTTGGCGAGCGCTTCGTCCACGGTTTCCTTGAGGGCGAGAGCTTTGCCGCGGCGCCAGCCGTGATCGGCGGTGAGCTGGATTTTGGCCTTCGCGTCGTTATTGCGATCGGCGATGGCTTCGGCGGAGAAGCCGGCGAAGATGACCGAGTGGATGGCGCCGATGCGCGCGCAGGCGAGCATGGCGATGATTAGCTCGGGCGTGAGCGGCATGTAGATCGACACGACGTCGCGTTCATGCACGCCGAGCGACTTCAGCACGTTGGCGAATTTGCAGACCTCCTTGAGCAGCTCGGCGTAGGTGAGCGTGCGTTTGTCGCCGGGCTCGCCTTCCCAGAGGATGGCTGGGCGGTCGCCGCGGCCGGCGGCGACTTGCCTGTCGAGGCAGTTGTAGGAGGCGTTGGTCTTGCCGCCGACGAACCATTTAGCGAACGGCTCATTCCACTGGAGCGCCTCGGTGAACGGCTCGAACCAGTGCAGCTCTTCCTTGGCGAGCTTGGCCCAGAAGGCCGGCGGATCGGCGGCGGCTTCGTCCCAGAGGCGCTGGTACTCGTCCATCGACTTAATGCGGGCGCGCTTCGAGAACTCCGGCGGCGGCGGGAAGACACGACTTTCCTGGAGGACGGTATCGAGTTGGCCGGTGGATTGCGCGGGCATGGGATTCTCCGAGGATGCCGATGAAAGGCGCGGATGGACGTTGGGCTTAGCGCAATGAAAAGGATGGCCGCCCGCCGCGATTGTAATTGACTAGCGAAGCGTCATAAAGTGGCGTGGAACGCGGCGCCGGGACGTCGCCGGCCAACCCGGGCGCGGTGAGGGTTAGCCGGCATCGTTTCGATGCCGCGCTAGGCGGATGGCAAACCGTATGAGCGCGGCGCCGAGACGGCGCCGGCTAAAACGATGGACGCGCGTGGGCATTAGCCGGCATCGTTTCGATGCCGCGTTAGGCGCTCGCGTAGACTTCGCCCGCGGCGGCGATGCTTGCGCCATGGTCGAATTTGTGGCCTTGCTCGGCGAGCAGTTGTTCCAGCGCCGATAGCAGCAGGTACACGTTTGCAGGTCGGGCGCCGTAGCCCATCAGGCCGATGCGCCAGACTTTGCCTTTGAAGGCGCCGAGGCCGGCGCCGATTTCGATGCCGAAGCGGTTGAGCAGATCGCTGCGGATTTTTGCTTCATCGACGCCGTCCGGAACGCGCACGGCATTGAGCATCGGCAGTTGATGGCCTTCCTGGGCGGCGTACTTCATGCCAAGGGCGGCGACGCCGGCCTTAAAGGCGCGATGATTCAAGTCGTGCCGTACAAAGCAGGCGTCTAAACCTTCTTCGAGAATGATCGACACAGCTTCGTACAAGCCGTAGCTCATGTTGATCGGCGCCGTGTGATGATAGACGCGATCGGAGCCCCAGTAGCTGGCGAGCATCGAGACGTCGAGGTACCAACTCTGCACCTTTGTTTTGCGGTTTTTGATCACCGCCATCGCGCGGTCGTTGAACGAAACGGGCGCGAGGCCTGGCGGGCAGGAGAGGCATTTCTGCGTGCCGGAGTACACGGCGTCGATGTTCCAGGCGTCCACCTCGACCGGCATACCGCCGAGCGAGGTCACCGTATCTACCAGCAGCATGGCGCGGCCGTCGTGGACGACCTTGGAAATCTCCTCGATAGGTTGACTGGCGCCGGTAGATGTTTCGGCCATCACGATGCCGACGACTTTTGGCTTAGCGGCGGCGACGGCGTTCTTGATTTCCGCGGCGGTGAAGACTTCGCCCCAGGGGCGTTCGATCTTCGTGACCTTGGCGCCGGCGCGCTCAGCCACGTCACACATGCGGCCGCCGAAGACGCCGTTCACGCAGACGACCATCGAGTCGCCGGGCTCGATGAGGTTGACCACGGTGGCTTCCATTCCCGCGGAGCCAGTGCCGCTGACGGCGAAGGTCATGCGGTTCTTGGTGCGGAAGATTTCGCGGAGGCCGCTTTGCAGCTTGTCCATGAGCTGCAAGTAGTAAGGGTCGAGATGGCCGACGGTGGGCCGGGCCATCGCGGCGAGGACGCGTGGGTGGATATCGCTGGGGCCGGGGCCGAGGAGAGTGCGGATGGGGGGATTGAGCGTGGGGAGAGCGGGCATTGGAATTCGGAATGGGGAGTTCGGAATGCGGAATTGAGAGTGCCGAGCGCGGCAGCGAGACGCTGCCGGCTAACACCTATGAGGATCCGTTTGCCGGCATCATTTCGATGCCGTTTCACTTAGCGTTTACGAATTGATCGCGCATGTCTTCACATTGTTTGACGGTCATTTCGCCGGGTTGGACCCACAGGCGATACTTCACGTCGAGCGGCTTGTCCTTGGTCACGTCGGCGACGAAGTAGGAGCCGAAGCGGCCGTACTCGCGTTCGCTATAGCGGGCCGGTTTGGGATTGTCTGGGTGGTCGATGTAGAGAATCGTGTAACGCTTGCCGCCGACCACGGTGCTCATTGCGTTCCAGGGGCGATTGACGGCCTTCTTGCTGTTTTCGGAGTCAGGGCTTTTCGGGTCCCAGTTGATCGTGCCACCGAGGACGCCCTTGCCGGTGGTGCGGAGGTAATATGTTTGGGGCGGCTTTTGATCGGCTATCTCCTGCGCGGCTCGGAAGTGAAATCCGGCGTGCTGTGGGTCGCCGTCCAGGTGCACATCGCCTTGGTCGGCGGGCTCCAGGTGCGAGCGGAAGTCGATTTGCCAGCCTTCGACGGTGCCGTTCGTTCCGCGCTTCACGGCCATCTCACGCTGTTCATGGGCGAATGCTTTGCCGTCTTTGCCGTGCCAATCGATGGCGGCTTTGTGCGAGGCGCCGTCGGCGTCGGCGTGTTGCTCCAGCAGCTTTTCATTCTGTTGGTAGCAGCCGAACGTGCAGTGCCAGACGTCAGCCTCTTTGCCGCCGCCATAGGTGCACTTATTGAAGCCATAAAACACGCCGTGGTGATGCGGGTAGAGCTTGGCGCCGGCGCCGTTGGTGAGCAGCGTTTTGCCGTCGGGACTCCACACATGGTGGTAGGGCTTGAAGGTGGCGGCGCGGGCCTCGGGCGAGGACTCGTCGAGCGCCTTGTACATGTAGCGCAGGGCGGGCTGGCCGTCATAGAGCAGATCGAGATGGTCGCCGGGCGTGTCTTTCCATTCGAAGCCATCCGTGGCCTGAGCGACGGAGCCAGCCGACAGGGCAATGCTGGCGGACATGAAGGCGATCAAGAGGGCGCTGACGCGCATGGAAATCCTCCGGAGAAAAATCTTAAATGATGCGTTCATCGTAACGAAGGGGAGGGTGATTCGGTAGCTGGCGCGCCGGGCAAGCGAAAAAGTCCAAGCAAGCTAAGGGGCGCGTGTTTTGCGCCCGGGCTAGCAGCTTTCAAGCGCTTCCTCGGTGGCGGCGTCGGCCATGTCGAGCACGAACTCGGCGTCGAGTTCCACTTCCTCGGCGGTGGCAACCTCTGGCGCGGCGACGCGAGCCATGAACGGGCTGTGCCCCGCGTCGCAATCGCCGAAGCAGATGCCCAGCGCTCGGGCCGTTTGCACCGCGGGGCCGCCGGGATCGACCGTGCGAATTTGGTTCACGGCTTCGATGATCGGCACGCTTCCCATTTCGGGCGGGTTGTAGCAGATCATTTCTCCGAAGCGTTCTTCGACGATCAGCCGCACGGCGTGGGCGCCATACTCAGTGGCGAGAACGCGGTCGAAGGTGGTGGGGGCTCCGCCGCGTTGCAGATGGCCGAGGACGACGCAGCGCGCTTCGCGGTGGAGGCGGGTTTCGATTTCACGGGCGACGAGCGGGCCGATGCCGCCGAGCCTGGCCTGAGCGCCGCGGCGTTCTTCACCGACCATTTCGCCGGTCGGGAGGTGGGCGCCTTCGGCGACGACAACGAGGGTGAAATGTTTGTCGTGCGCTTCGCGATCGAGAATCTTGTGGCAGACGTTTTCGAACGTCCAGGGGATTTCCGGAATGAGAATCACGTCGCCGCCGCCAGCGATGCCCGCGTGCAGCGCGATCCAGCCGGCGTGCCGGCCCATGACCTCGAGCACCATGATTCGCTCGTGGCTGGCGGCCGTTGTGTGCAGGCGATCGAGGGCGTCGGTCGCGCAGGCCACCGCGCTGGCGAATCCGAAGGTATACGCCGTGGCCTGCAGGTCGTTGTCGATGGTTTTCGGAACGCCGACGATGGGAATGCCAAATTCGTGCAACTGCTGAGCGACGGCGAGCGAGCCGTCGCCGCCGATGCACACGAGGCCTTCGATGCCAAGCTGCTCGACGGTTTTCGCAACGCCGGCGATCAAGTCGTGATCGAGATCAACGCGATCCTGCACGCCGACGGTCGCGGCAAAGCGGCCCTTGTTCGTCGAGCCGAGGATCGTGCCGCCTTGCGTTAGAATGCCGGTCGTGTTCTTCGGCGTGAGCGTGATGTAGCGCACCGGATCGTGAAGGCCTTCGTAACCTTTGAGAAAGCCGAGGCACTCGTAGCCGAGTTGCCAGGAAGCTTTGACGACGCCACGAATGACCGCGTTCAGACCGGGGCAATCGCCGCCGGCGGTGAGGATGCCGATGCGCTTGGTGCTCATGCTGAGATGTTCCTGCCGATTCTGCGTATAGGGAATTCAACAGGAAAGGATAGGTCAGCGTTGGGGTGCGGCGCGGGACAGTTATGGCGGAAAAATCGTCAAACTTGGCGCTCCGGCGGGCTGTTAGCGCACGGCTATTGGCGATGGGTGAGCCGCTGCCATGTCAGGCGCCCCAGGGTTTTGGATTTGCCGTAGGCTTCGGCGAGATTCACCTTGGAGGCGCCGGCGCGGCGGTCGGTGAACGTGATGGGGACTTCACCGAAACGCGCGCCGAGGCGATGGAGCTGCCAGAGGATTTCTTCGAGGTAGGCGTAGCCGGTGGCGGTGAGCTGGGTGAAGTCGAGCTGCTTGAGTAGGGCGACGCGGTAGAGGCGGCAGGCGCCGCTGGCGTCGTGAAGAGGCAAGCCGAGGGCTAGCCGAGTCGCCAGGTTCATTACCTTACTGACGAGGCGGCGCGACGTGGGCCAGCCTTCGATGCGGCCGCCGGGAACGTAGCGCGAGCCGATGACGATGTCGGCGTTTTGTGCCGCGGCGACAAGTTGCGGCAGGACTTCTGGCGGGTGACTCCAGTCGGCGTCCAGCGTGATC
>JAICUM010000560.1 GCA_025935855.1 Pirellulales bacterium
AAGGCGAGACGGTGGTTGTTACCGACGAGGGTAAAGCGGCGGTGCGATTGCAGCCTGCGGCTGTCGAAATAACGGCGCCCTCTGATACCCCGACAGAAACCCCCGTTAGTGATCTTTCGTGGATGTGGGAGCTCGGAGAGCGACTTGTCCCGCCCGGGCCCACAACCAAACTAACCAACGAAGAAATTGATCGGATTGTTTATGGCATTTGAGGCGTTCATCGATACGAGCGCTTACTACGCCGTACTGGATCGAAACGATCAATGGCACGAGCAATGCAAAGAGAGATTCGAAAAGCTCGCACATGCTGGCGCTAAGTTTGTCACCACTGACTACATCGTGGACGAAACGTGTCACTGCTGCAGGCGCGCGGGCTTGGCTATCTTGCCGCGCCTTGGCTTGAAACGCTTCCAACGAAGAAGAGTCTCACGATAAGTTGGATGAATCAGACTTGTTTCGATGAAGTTCGGCAGTTTTTCGCCAAGCACGCAGATAAGGAGCGGTCGTTCACGGACTGCTTTAGTTTTGTCGTCATGCGGGAGCGTGGGATCCAGAAGGCGCTCACGAACGACCATCATTTCCGCCAGGCGGGATTTGAACCACTGCTTGGTCCTGTTCAGTAGGCAGGCAGCGAAGCGGAACGATCACTTAAACGTCTGCTCCGGCCCCGGGAACTCGCCGCCGCGCACTTCGTCGCGGTATTTGGTCACCGCGCCGACTACGGTTGACTTCAAATCCGCGTATGCCTTCACGAAGCGCGGGGTGTAGTCGGTCGTCAGCCCGAGGATGTCGTGCAGGACGAGCACCTGGCCGTCGCAATCCTTGCCGGCGCCAATGCCAATCGTGGGGATCGCCAGCGTCTCGGTGATCCGCGCGGCAATGCCGGCGGGGATGCATTCGAGCACCATCGCGAACGCGCCGGCCTCGGCGGCGGCTTGCGCGTCCTTCATGAGGACGTCTTCATTACGCTGCACGCGATAGCCGCCGAGCTGGTGGACGTTTTGCGGCCGCAAGCCGCAGTGGGCCATCACGGGGATGCCGGCCGAGACAAGGCCGGCGATCGTTTCCGCCTGATCGACGCCGCCTTCGAGCTTCACCGCCTGGCAGCGCGTCTCTTTGAGAATTCGGCCGGCGTTATCAATCGCCTTGTGTACGCCCAAGTGGAAACTGGGAAACGGCATATCGACGACGACCAGCGCGTGGTTGACCGCCCGGCCCACCATCTCCGCGTGGTAAATCATCTCGTCGAGCGTGACCGGCAGCGTGTTCTCGTGCCCCTGGACGACCATCGACATGCTGTCGCCGACCAGCACGCCCTCGACGCCCGCGTCGTCCACCAGCCGGGCGAACGGGTAGTCGTACGCCGTGACCATCGTGATCTTTTGCCCGCTGCCTTTGAGGGCGGCGAACTTGGGCACGGTCATGCGTGCGGCGCGCGGCGTTTCGGGCGTGGAGTTTTTGGCCATGATTCAAGGCTAATCGACGGCACTCGCCACCGTCAACGCAGGCGAGAGGCTAGGCAACTGCCTGTTTTGCCTTTACCTTCGTGAGCTTCGTGCCTTTGTGGTTCAATGCCTTTGGAAAGCAACCGAATGTCCGACATCAAGATCACCGTCGAAGAACGTGGAGGGCGTCGATGCGCCTCGAGCGGATCCAAGTGGGAGCCGATCATGGGCTACAGCCGGGCGGTTCGCTGTGGGAATACCATCGCCGTCACCGGCTGCGTTGGCGTCAATGCCGACGGGACGTATTCGAAAAGCATCGGCGACCAAACGGCCCGCTCGCTGGCGATCATCCGGGCGGCGGTCGAAGCTCTTGGCGGCAAGATCGAGCAAGTGATTCGCACGCGGATGTTTGTGACCGATGTGAGCCGGTGGGAGGAAGTCGCCCGTGTTCACGGCGATGTTTTCAAAGAGATTCGCCCGGCGACGACGATCGTCGAAGTCACACGGCTTATCGACGCTGAAGCGTTGATCGAAATCGAAGCGGACGCGATTCTCGACTAAGCGGGCGCGAGCGCGCGATCAACATCGCCTGTTTCTGAAGCTGGGTGCTCGGGCGGCAGATGCGCCGCCAGGCATTGCTCCACCAGCCGCCTTGCGATTTCCATGGCATGCGGTGAACCGGTCACGTGCCGCGTCACGTAGGCGCCTTCCAGGATCATGCAAAACTCTTGAGCCAAGGCCGCGGGGTCTGCGGCGCCGGCCCGCTGGCCAATCTCGCGGACGATCTCCTCAATCGCCTGCTTGTGCTCCGCCGCGGCTTGGTGCGCCGGCTCATGCGGCAGTGGAAATTCCATGGCGACTTTCACGAAGATGCAACCGTGAAACTCGCCCGACTCGACGATGCCTTGCAGCACGTCGAGGAATCCTCGCAGCTCATCGGCGGCGTCGGGTCCGCTGCGGCGGCTGATGATCGTGCGGAGCTCTTCTTGCAGCCAGACGTTTTTCGACTCCAGCACGGCGAGCATCAGGTCCTCTTTGCTCTCGAAGTGCTTGTAGAACGCCGTCTTGCTGATGCCGACGTCGCTGAGAATCGGATCGAGGCCGACGTTGCGGAACCCGTCGCGATAGAACCTGCTGGCGGCCACATCGATGAGGCGTTGCCGCGTGGGCGTCTTCATTTTTGACTCCGCGGTTGCGAGTGAGTGCAACTTTGCAACGCGGCTGCTTGCACAAGCGAAGCGCGAGTTTACCACAAGTCAACTGTGGGAAACCACAGTTCGGCGGTAACATTTGCCAAACGAGCACGCTATCGCAAGGGAGCGGCTGAGAATTTGGCCGCAGTTTGGAATGCTCGAGGCAACAGAGAAAACCTGGTTTGACGAGGCGATGATGAAACGTTGGTGCTTTTTTCTATACGGCGTGGCTTGCCACGCGTTGTTTCTGGGCGTGTACGCCTACTTCTGCGGTTTCACCGGCAACTTGCTGGTTCCCAAGTCCATCGATACACCGACCGGAACGCCGCTGGACCCGGCGATCATGATCGACATGCTGCTTCTGCTGGCCTTCGCGCTGCCGCACACGGTGATGGCGCGGCCGGGGTTCAAACGCGTCTGGACGCGGATCATTCCCGAGCCGATTGAGCGCAGCACGTATGTCTTGGCTTCCAACTTGTTGCTGATGCTGGCGATGTGGCAGTGGCGATCGATTGACGCGGTGATCTGGGATTTGCGGCATCCGGTGGGACGCATCGCGCTGTGGTCGCTCTTCGCCGTCGGCTGGCTGCTGGTGCCGGCGGTGAG
>JAICUM010000501.1 GCA_025935855.1 Pirellulales bacterium
AGAGATTGTTGCGGACGAGGTAGAAGGTGGCGTAGCCGAGGAAAGTGGCCTCGAGCATTTGCCAGCGGAAGCGCGGGTAGGCGCGGCGGATTTCGTCTGGCGGGCGGCGCGGCGCGGGCGCGGGTGGGGCGTAGAGGCGGGCGAGGTAAGTGAGCGGGTTGGGCATGGGTGTAGATAGCCGAGCCATTCTGGCTCGGTGATTCTTGCGAGGGATTTCCTCTCTGAAGGTTGAATACACCGGGCCAGGATGGCCCGGCTATTTATGCGAGGCGGCGATGTGTTGCGCGAGGCGGGTGAGATTGTTGACGATCAAGTTGGGTTGAAGTTGCGGCGGAAGTTGTTCGGCTTCGGCGGCGCTTGCTTCGCCGGTGAGGGTGAGGATGGCGAGGACGCCGGCGTCGCGGGCCATGCGGACGTCGGTGTAGAGGCGGTCGCCGATCATGGCGGTTTCGTCGGGACGGAGGCTGTGGCGGTCGAGCACGGCTTGGAGCATTTCGGGGTTGGGTTTACCGGGGATGGCTTCGGGCTTGCGGCCGGTGGCGGTTTCCAGCAGCGCGCAGATGGCGGCGCAGTCGGGGAGGACGGTCGGCTCGTTGGTGGGGCAGACCTTGTCGGGGTGCGTGGCGATGTAGGGCAGGCCTTGCTTGAGAAGATAGGCGGTGCGGCAGAGGCGGTCGTAATCTAGGTCGCGGTCGAAGGCGACGACGACGGCGTCGGGCGTATCTTCGACGACGGTGAAGCCGCCGAGGGCGAGATCTTCGTTGCCGCCGGGGGAGCCGAGGACGAAGAGGCGGCGGACCTGGGGGAGATGCGTCTTCAGATAGTGGATGGCGGCGTGGCTGGAGGTGACGACGGAGTCGGCGGGGGCTTCGATGCCCATGCGGCGGAGTTTGGCGACGTACTCGGCCCGGCTATGGGAGCAGTTGTTCGTGACGAAGGAGTAGCCGATGTTGAGGCGGCGGAGCAACTCGAGGAACGGGAGCGTGTCGTCGAAGATGGTGCTGCCGAGGTAGATCGTGCCGTCCATGTCGAAGACGATGTGACGGAGGTTGGCGAGGCGAGCTTGCATGGAGGTCGTCGAAAAAAGACGTTTAAGTCTGAATTGCTAGCCGGACGGCCACGCCGTCGGGGTTCCCGGAGGGCGTGGCCCTCCGGCTAGTTTTTTTGGGGATAGGTCTCCGGTTGGTTAATCCCTCCCCTTGCCCCTCCCTTCGAGGGAGGGGGATGTTGAGTAGATTTTCTCGAGAGCGGGTTCGAGCAGGCCGGTGCGGCGGGCGAGGTCGAGGACGGTGAAGCGGCGGCGGATGTGGTAGGCCTGGCGGTAGCTGCGGCGAAGGCGCGACGGCTCGATGCCAATGTGTCCTGGTTCGACGGGAGCGCCGGCTTCGCGGAGCATGTGTTGGAATTCGGCGTGCGGGAAGAGTTGATTGTGGATACGGCGGGCGAGTTCTGGCCAGCCTTCTTTCAAGCGGGCAAGTTGTTGGCGCAAGACGTCGGCGGAGGCGAGCTTGGCGGCGCTTTCTTTTTGCGCGATTTCTTTGAGTTTGTCTTCCGGAAAGAGTTCGTCGATTTCGCGTTCGTTCGCGGCGTGGTCGGGCCAGGATTTGGCGGCGCCTTCGACGTCGAAATCGGTTTGACGTAATTCGTCGAGCGCTTCGTAGAGCGCGATCGAGGCGAGCGAGCCGATGCCGACCTTGAAGCCGTGCGACGGCGCCTGGCCGTTGTGGGTGTGGTGCTGCATGTCCCACAGGTGGCTGAACTGGTGCTCGGCGCCGCTGGCGCAGCGGCTGGTGCGGGCGGATTGCATCGCGAAGCCGGTCATCATCAGGGCGATGGTGACGCGGCGGACCGATTCGAGATGGCCCTGGCGAACGCCGGCCGGGTCGGCCATCCAGTGCCGCAACTGCAGCTGCACGGTGTTCCAGGCGTCGCGAATGATCGGCTCCTCGCCGAGGAAGTCGGCGACGATCCAGTCGGCGCCGGCGGGAATTTTCGCGGCGAGATCAGCGTAGCCGGAGGCATTCAGGCCCGCGGGGGCGGCGGCGATGACGTCGAGATCGGCGATGACGCCGCGCGGCGCTGGGCAGTCGAAGGTTTGCTTGGAGCCGTCGGCGGTGATGGAGGCGCCGTAGGCGGTGTAGCCGTCCATCGAGGCGGCGGTGGCGGCGACCATGTAAGGCCGGCCCGACCGATGGGCGGCGAGCTTCACGAGGTCGTTGATCGTGCCGGCGCCGACGGCGATGGGAATGGCGTCGGTGGCGGCGAGGCGGTTGCGGATCAGCTCGACGTGATCGTGGTCGGCGTAAACGGTGTTGGCGTCGAGGATGTAGGGTTCTTCGGTGAGCTGCCGGCGGGCGCGCAGGGAGTCGATCGTCTCGCGGCCGGCGGTGAGGGTGCGATCGTCGGCGATCACAAGCGCGGGGGCGGAACCGAAGAGGGACTCGAAGGCTACGCCGGTCTCGCGGAGGGCGCCCCTTTCCAACACGAGCAACTGCGTGTCTCGCGCCGAATGCAACGCGGCTTCGAGGAGCTTGGCTTCGGTCACGTCGTCGCTAGTCATGGCGGCGAATGTCCCTGTCGAGGGAAGTCATAGAAGATAATGGGCTTCCGATGCCGGATGGCGCCGCGAGGGCCGGAAAATGGGCGGTTTGGGGCAGTCCGCTGCCAAAGGGATTCTTTGGGAGGCGGGCGGAATCGCGGCCTTTGCGAATAGCAGGTTAACGTGCGGGCGCCGCGGGCGTCCACGGGCTGCCGGGGCAAAGGCGTGGTCGCAGTTGCGGGAAACCGCGTACCCGGTCCACGTGGCGGAAGGCTGAGAAAAATCGTTGACAGGCAAATAGCGGCGTTTTACTCTCGAAGTACAACTTTGAAGTTCGCCGCTTCGCATCCACAGAGCCAAGAGACACAGAGAAAGGCTCCGCGGTTTGGCCGTGGAGCCTTTTCGTTTTTTACGCGGACGCGAACTTCGATTGTTTTCGCTTCTCGGAGCTTCATCTCGTTGGGGTCGATTGAAACGCGCTACGGCCGTAGCTGACTTCATCTGACGTTCACATCTTGTAGGGGAGGGATCGCTAATGCATCGACGAAATTGGTTGTGCCTTGCCGCCGTGCTGGCGGTGGGCCTGGCGGCGCCGAGTGTGCGCGCGGCCATCATCTTGGAATACGACACTTCTGGATTGCCGAGCTCTAATCCGCCGGCGACCTGGCCGGCCAGCACGGTGGCCAGTGGTCTTTCGGCGGCTCCTCTCTCTCACGGGCCGGGTACGGCCGCAGCCGGGTTGGGCAACGGCTTTTCGGCCAACAACTGGACGACCGGCACGGGCAACACGCAGGCGACCGCCGAATCGAACGGCGATTACTTCGAATGGGCCATGACGGTGCAGCCGGGGAACACGGCGTCACTGTCGTCGCTTGATTTTTCGCTGCGACGTTCCGCGGTGGCCGCGCCGGACAGCTATGCTGTGGAGGCGAGCACCGATGGGTTTGCGACGGCTGGGACGACGGTGGCGACGTTCAACTATTTGGGTCGCAGCTCGGGGACGGCGCCGGGAACGGTCACGCCATTTCAGTGGATGACCACTGATACGGCGGGCCAGGGCGACGGAAACCCGGTGAGCACGATTGACCTATCGACGACGCCCTTATTGCAGAACATTGCCGGCGGCACGACCGTGACGTTCCGGCTGCT
>JAICUM010000194.1 GCA_025935855.1 Pirellulales bacterium
CTACGACAGCCGGAAAGACGTCAAGCCGCCGCGCGGCTTTGAACAGGCCGCCGGAGCCCTGGGCGTGCCGCTGACGCTGGTGCGCATCGCGCCGGACGGCGAGGTCAAGCTTCGGGAGGAGAAGCACCCGCAGCCGAAGCCGATGGAGGATATGCCGATCACGATGCAGCTTCCGAAGGAGCCCGTGGCCGTCGGCGACCACTGGAGCTTTCCGTACGAAGTGCAAGCGCAGCGAAAGGGGGGCGTGAAGATGCAAGTGCAAACCCGCCGCCGCTGTGAGCTGAAAGAGGTGAAGACGGGCATCGCCGTGATAGAGGTGGAGTACCAAATCCTGACGCCGGTTGATCAATACGTCCGCTCGCAGCTCATCGACCGGTTGAGCGAGGGGACGGTCCGGTTCGACATCGAACATGGCCGCATTGTGGAGCAGGAGCTGAACGTCGATAAACGGGTGCTCGGCTTCTCCAGCGCCACCAGCAGCATGCACTTCGCTTCGCGGCTGCATGAAGTGCTGCTAAAAGGCGGCGATTCGGCCGGCAAGATTCAGCAGGTATCGGCGAATATCTCTCCGTGACGGAGAATTGACGCCGCTCAAGCTGGATTTCCTATGAGCTCTGCTCCCTCAGTCCCGACGAAATACTGCCACGCCTGCGGGACGATTATCGACTCCCGGGCCGAAGTTTGCCCAAAGTGCGGCGTCCGGCAACCGGGAATCGCAGCCTTTGGGGACCCGTACGACGATGATCGTGTGATCCGGGACGCCGCTTCGAAGAAGATCGCCGCCGGCCTCTGCGCGATCATCGTGGGATCGTTGGGCGTTCACAAGTTCATCCTGGGGATGACGACGCCGGGCATCATCATGCTCGCGGTGAGCGTGGCGACCTGTGGGCTCGGGGCCATACCGATGCACATCTTGGGGCTCATCGAGGGGGTGATCTATCTCACGAAGTCCGACGAAGATTTCTATCAGACGTACATCGTTGAAAAGAAAGAGTGGCTGTAGCGCTGTAGGGGCGAGTTTAGTCGCCGTCTGAGCGAATTGGCCGAGTATGAGAGACACGGCGGTTGAAAACCGCCGTTACTTTGCGCCCTCGACCTTGTGGACGATCACGATGTCGTGCACGCCGGAAACCATGTCCGGGGCGTCGGCGGCCAGATGCGAACCGCCGACGATGACGAGGCGGTCGCCGGGCTGAGCGACGCCGTTCTCGCACGCCCACTGGTCGGCGTGGCGGATGAGCTGCTCGACGTTCGTCGCCGGAGCGTCCGGTAGCGGCGTCACGCCCCAATAAAGGCACATCTTCCGCAGGGTGACGTCGCTCGTGCTGACGCCAATCGTTGGCACGAAGTTTCGTTGTTGGGACAGAGCGAGCGCCGTGCGGCCTGAGTGGCTCGCCACGACCACCAGCTTGGCGCACAGCATATGAGCCATGGTCCCCGCCCCGCGTACCACTGCCCGCGTGATCTCCTGCACAAAGTCCTCGCCGGGACGAGTGATTTGCCGCGGCGGCCTGCCGGCCATGCTCTGCTCCGTTGCGGCCGCAATGCGGTTCATCATTTTGACGGCTTCGCACGGGTACTTGCCGATGGCCGTCTCGCCGGAGAGCATGCAGGCGTCGGCGCCATCGAGAATGGCGTTGGCCACGTCGGTCGTTTCGGCCCGCGTCGGACGGGGCGAGTGTTGCATGCTGTCGAGCATCTGCGTGGCGATGATCGAGGGCCGCTGCAAATCCTGGCACACGCCGACGATCCGCTTTTGCTCCAGCGGTACGCGGGCCACGTCGATCTCGACGCCCAAGTCGCCGCGGGCGACCATCACGGCGTCCGCTTCCAGCACGACTTCTTCCAAGCGGTTGAGGGCCTCGCGTTTTTCGATCTTGGCGACGATCCCGGCCTGAGAGCCCGCGCTGCGGACGATGTTCTTCAACTGCCGCACGTCCTCAGGCGAGCGAACGAAGCTCAGGCTGATGTAGTCGATGCCGGCCTTGGCCGCCCACAGGGCGTGCTCGTGATCCTCCAGGCTGATCGCCGGGGCGCTCAGCTTGACCTCCGGCAGGTTGATTCCCTGGCGGCTGCGTATTTCGCCGGACTGCACGACGCGCAGCCGCACCCGCTTGGCTTCGACCTTCTCGACCTGCATCGCGACGGTGCCGTCGGCCAGCATCACCAGGTCGCCGGCGGACAGCTCGCGCAACAGCGGTTCGTAGGTTGAGGTCAGCTCATTGGGCTCTTTCGCATCGCCGTTGACGAAAAAGAATTCGTCGCCCAGTTGGCAGTTAATGCTTTCGCCGGCGATCTCGCCGAGGCGGATTTTTGGCCCCGCCAAGTCGGCGAGAATGGCCAGCGGCTCGTTCATCTCGCGGCTGAGTTGGCGGATGCGCTCGACGATGGGCTGGTACTCAGCGGGGCCACCGTGGGCCATGTTCAGCCGGAAGATATCAACTCCGGCATCGACCAAGTCACGAAGCTGGGCGGGCTCGCGGCAGGCCGGGCCGACAGTCGCGATGATCTTCGTTCGGGCCCATTGGGAGGCGTGGTGGCAATTCGCAGTGGCAGTCATGGGGTGCTCGAAAAACGTCCTTGGAAATCGAGAGGCCGCTTTGGCGTCGGGCGAGGCCGTATTTTCGCCTCTGGACGGCAGCTTGGGAATACGGTCAACTCGCCCCGGTAAAGTAGGTCCCGCTTGCCGAGCGGGACCTGGTGGAGTTCGTTTTCTTCAAATCCGTAAGGTCCGTCGGGCGCAGATGGGACCTACCGTGATGTCTTATTGGCGGGACAAAGCGTGCGTGGTGACGGGCGGCTCGGCGGGGCTTGGGTATTCGATTGCCCATGCGCTGGTCCGAGAAGGCGCTCGCGTGATGATCACGGCGCGCGGACAAGAGCAGCTGGATAAAGCGGCGGCTGAGCTGGGTGGCGCCGGCGGGCAGGTTGCAGCCGTGCCTGCGGATGTCTGTTGGCAGGAAGACGTCGAGCGGCTGGCAGCGACAGTGAGCGAGCAGTTTGGACGACTCGATTTCCTGTGCAATTGCGCCGGTCGCTCGGCGCGGAGCGCCATCCTCGACACGTCGCCGGAGGATTTCCAGCAATTGCTCGACGTGAACCTGTTGGCCACCGTGCGCGTGACACGGGCGCTGGCGCCGCTACTGATGGAGTCACGAGGCCATTTGGTAAACATCGGCTCGCTTGCGAGCAAAGTAGCGCCGCCCTTTATGGGGGCTTACCCTGCGAGCAAATTCGCGGTCGCCGCATATACACAGCAGCTTCGCTTGGAACTCGGGGAGCGCGGCTTGCACGTGTTGCTTGTTTGTCCGGGGCCCATTGCGCGAGAAGACTCCGGCCAGCGCTATGCCGCATCCAAGGATGTTCCGGCCGAGACGCTCAAGCCCGGCGCGGGAGCTCGGCTGAAACTCATCCAGCCCGACGATTTGGCAGTGAAAATTCTCAAAGCCTGTGAGGGGCGTGAGGCGGAGCTTGTCGTGCCGGGCAAAGCGAAGTGGCTGTTTGCTCTCGCGCAATTGTCGGCGCGCTTCGGCGACTGGTATCTCCGCCGTTCACTCGGCAAGTAGGCGGGCGCTACTTCGGCAACGACTTGCGCCACTGCAGAACCAGCGCGGTCAATCGCTTGGCAACTTCTGGTTCCTGGGCGGCGAGGTTATGAGTTTCCTTTTCGTCTGCCGAAATGTCGTAGAGCTCGGCACCGCTGCCGTCGGCATTTACGAGGAGTTTCCATTTCCCGTCACGCACGGCGAGCGGCGGCGATTGGTCGCGCTTGGCTCGCGGCTTGGCGAACTTGTCGTTCCAGCCGTATTCCCAGAAAAGCGGACGGGTTCGTTCGGGCGTGGATTGACCAAGCACCGCCGCTGACAGATTCTCGCCATCCGAATGCGCCTCCGTCTGAACTTTCGCGCCAGCAATAGCGCACAACGTCGGCAGCATGTCAACATTCGACATGACGGTGGCGCGGTTCACGGCGTCCGCCGAAATCCGCTTCGGCCAGCAGGCGATGAACGGCTCGCGGATGCCGCCTTCGTACAGGCTGATCTTCGAGCCGCGCAGGCCAGCGGTCCGCTCGCCACGGAAGGCAGGGAGCGGGCCGTTGTCGGCGGTGAAGATGAGCAAGGTGGAATCCTCGATTCCCAGGCGGCGGAGGCCGTCGCGCAGCCGGCCGATTTGCCGGTCCATTTCCGTGATCACGTTCTGCAGGTCGGCCTTCTCTTGCGACTTCGCCGAGGCGTCGGCACTGGGAACCCAGGGGGTGTGCGTGTCGTCGAGCCACAGGTTCACGAAGCACGGCGAGTCGTCGTGACGCTTCAGAAAGTCGAGCGTGCGATCGACGAAGAATTCGGTTCGCTTCCACCGCTTGACCTTATCCTTGTCGGACCAGATCCAATCGCTGGCCGTGATATCCGGATGCGGCTCGGGGCTTTCCCAGGTGCCGATGCCTTCGTCGTAGCCATAGGCGGCGAACTTTGGCGGGTTGACGACGTCGCGCCCGCCGCCGAGATGCCACTTGCCGATGTGAGCCGTTTTGTATCCGGCTTGTTTTAACAGGCGCGGCAGCGACGGAGCGTTCGGATCGAGGAAGTCCGCTTGGTCGCGCTCCTTGTCGCCGGCGACGGTTTGCAAGAACGTGTGAATCCGCCATCGCGCAGGGAATTGGCCGGTGATCAGCCCGCAGCGCGAGGGCGAACAAACGGGCGCGGCGGCGTAGAACTGCGTGAAGCGCAGACCGCCGGTCGCCAGTTGATCGATGTGCGGCGTCGGCGCGATCGTTCCGCCGTAACAGCCGAGATCGCCGGGTCCCAAGTCATCGGCGAGGACGAAAATGATGTGCGGCTGCTTTTGATCCGCCGCGTGCGCTGCAGCGCCAATGAGATACGCCGAGAGCGCCCACACACATGCCGCAAGCCAACGTTTCATGCAGAGCCTTTGCCGAGTGAAGTGCCAAAAGCTCCAGCATATCATAAAAAAGGGCCTCACTTGGCCCTGCGAGGGATGCCAAGTGAGGCCCTTTTTACTGCGTCCCGACTCGCAACTGCCCGTGGCGGGAAAAGTGTGGCGCCGTACCTTGGCGCTGCTGTGCGAGAATCGAGGCACGTCTGGGTCGCTTCGCGGCGGCGTTTGCGGGACTCCGCCTTCGAGGCTGGCGTGCCTGTCGGACGCGTGAGGGAAATGCACGCGGCGTGCCAGATCAACCAAACCACGTGAAAAGGCTGGAAACGCCGAAGAACGTGCGGATGGGGCTTTTCCCCGGCGAGCATGCACTCTGTATCTACGCGCGAAAAGCTTGTAGCAATTACAAGGCTAGGATTTGACCGGTTCTCGAAACCCGACCCCCTATGCGTCCTTTGCGAACTTCTGTTCCGAGCAATCCCATGCAGTGAACAGAAGGTCGCAAAGGACGCAAAGGGGAAGAGCGCTTGTGCCTTGTTGAAAGAGAATCAGTTACGAAAGAGGCGACTGAGATGCACGATGTCGCGGATGAATGTGTCGGGTGCAGAGTCGGCGCTAGCGTTTGTCTTTCCTGCTCGCTGGTTTCAATCAGCGCGCGGCGCGGATTAGCTGGGCGGCGAGCGCCAGGATGCCGATCGCGGCCAGAATCTTGGACATTGGCAGATTCAGAGTGATCGGCACTGGCTGATGATTAGCCGCTGTTTTCGACGTCGGCTGCGTCTTGGCGGCGACGGCGTGCCAGCCGTGGTTCATGAGTTCGTTAGGCGGCTTTGATGTAGCCGGCGAGATAGCCGCTAGCTTTTCAGTCGCAGGCGGCTTGGGATCGATTGCTTTTTCACGTGGTGGAGGGGCCTTGGAGCTGGACGCTTGATCCATGCTCTTCGCTGGCTCGGCGACGGCCAAGGCTACGCTTTCTTTTGCTTGCGACTCTTGCGAAGGCGTTGCTGCCACGGCGCGGTCGGTCGCTCGGCCGATGTCTGGCGCGAGCGTTGCCAAAAACCAGCCGACGCGGCCGCCGAAGCTTCCGAGCGTCGTGCCGTGGCCGGCGCCGAACAGCACGCCGGCCAGTTCGCCGCGCTCGTTGAAAATTGGGCCGCCTGAATCGCCTTGACGGGCTTCGACGTCCAGCTCGACCATGTGCTGCGGCAAATCGAGTTTCGGTGCGTAATACTGCGTGCAGCGGCCTGACACGGCGCGGTATCGGCCGGAGCCGTAGCCGCAAATCGTCAGCCGGTCACCCGGCTGCGGAGCGTTGGCGGCGATTTTTACCGGCGCCACGCGCGGCCGCCAGATGACCAGCGCCGCGAGGTCCCAATCGGCGTCCACCTTCATGGGTCGCGCCGGAGAGCGAAAGCCGTCCGGGAAAACCACCTCGGCCTCGCCGTGGCCGTCGCGCACCACATGCCAGTTGGTGATGACGAGCCCGTAGTTGCCGCGCACATCGACCAGCGTGCCGCTGCCGTAGGAGGTGGCGTTTCCTTCAGGGACAACAATGCGCGCCACGGCCGGGTGCGGCTGGTCGCGCGACAAACTGAGCGGCGTCTGAGGACCGGCGACGGCGAGAACGTTCGGCGCGGCAGCCGGCGGCGCCAGCGTCTGCGGCAAACCGAGCTGCCCAACGCCCTGGGGAATGGCGTCCGCAAACGAATTCAGCGAGACGAAGGCCGAAAGGAAGAGAGCCGCCGCGGCGATCAATGATTGGAACGCTGGCCGCTGCAACGGCGAATTGATGAGCACGGCCGGCTCATCGTCCGTTGTAGGTCTCGTTCGCTGCACTCTTTCGGCTCTGCTCATTCTTGACGATCATCCGCAACAACCGGGCTTTGAGTTGGGCCGCGTCCTCGTGCCGTACTGCGGCGCCGGAGGCGATGGCCCGCTCGGGTTCCGACGCCAGGTCGGCGGGCAGTGGAACAGCTAAGCGCGACCAGGCGGCAGACGGCGAGGGTATCGGGCCTGCGGTGTCCATGCGTTGTTCCTCTCAAGCGGCGATGGGCCGGCCGCCACGCAGATCGGCGTCCCGCGGCGGGAAATCCTGGCCGCCGTTGTAAACGACCTTCAGGCGGTTCAGCTCCGCCCGGAAGGCATCCTCGGCCAGCTTCGTGAGCGTCAGCCGAGCCGGGTAGCCCGCCAGGTGTACGGCGGCGTCCCGCGCCTCATCCAGAAGGTCTTCGGGCAAGTAGAGCGTGGCCCGGACTTTAGGCGAATTTCGATGCAACACAGCGAAACTCCTCTGGACGCGGCTCATGCGATCCAGAGGAGTTCATCGGAAAGCCAGCGGACGTTGCATCAAACGTCAGACGTTAGGCGGCGCAGCTTCGCTGAGCGGAATTTTACGAACGGACGGAACGATTCGCTGCCGCAGGCCGGTTATCGCATGGCCAACTGCGGGCTTGTTGCCGGGGCGCCGGCGGTCGGCGCCGGCAGCGTGGCCAACTGTTGCAACTGGCTGAGCGTATGGACGGCGGCCACGCGACTGTTGAAGTCGATTGACTTGTCGCCGGCGATTTGGTTCCGCAGCACGCCAACTTCGGTTGCCAAGGCACGGCGGTAGGCGTCGCACGCCGGATCATCCGGCGAGAAATTTCGGAGGAGCGACTCGACGAGCGTCATCGAGCCGGCGAACTTTGGCTGCGTCAGGGCGACTGGCCATTGGACGATGCCGCGCTTGGCCGACTTAAGAAGTTGGCGGGCGGCGGCTTCCTCGCTGGCCGATTTGAGGGCGGCCTGCTGGCGGAGGGCGGTGGCGCGGTCTTCGCGGTACTTCAGTTCCATCTGCTTGAGATTCCAGCGGTATTCGGCGCGCTGGTATTGCAGTTGGTCGTTCGCGGCAGTGGCCTGCACCCAGTTTTGGGCGGCAACGGATTGATTCACGAGGAATTGTCCCTGGGCCAACGCCAGCTCGGCTCCGCCGGCCAGGTAATCGCCGAAGGCTGTGCTGTGGTGGTCGTAGGAGAGGACTTGGGCGGAAGCGGACGAGCTGACAACGAGAGCGAGTGCGAGTGCGGCGGCGGATGTGAGAGTGCGGGTCATCTTGGAATCCCCTTTTTTGTGTCGCCCCGAGTGGCAGGCTTGCGGGCGACTTTGTGTTGGCAGCGGTTAAGGCAAGGGGAATGCCCGACTTGGTGGATTGCATTCGCGATTGAAGGGGTAATCGCCAAACTGCCGATGCGGTAAGGAATTGCGCTGCCGGAGATTAAGCCCAGAGGTGTTCCGGCCGCCGCTTCGATCGGGCGTGCGGCATCAAACTGATGGCGCGAGATTTCTATATTGAGATGAGCGGCCGCGCTTCGGGATGCTTCAGACGCAGCTAGCCGACCTTCTTCCCCGTGATGGCCAGTGAAACGCGATTGGCCACCGGATCGACCCA
>JAICUM010000811.1 GCA_025935855.1 Pirellulales bacterium
CGATTTCCAGAATATGCGATGGCATTTCCGGGGATCGTCTTTCATCAGAGGTTACAGTATCGCTTCATTCCGAAACATGGGACATCGCAGGCAGGCGACGCGCGCATTAGCGTTTGCGCCGCATCGCTTACCCGGATGCTGCTACAAAAGCCAAAGAATTTGCTAACCCTCCCGCGCTGATGGCCGGCTACGCAGCCATGAATGTGCTCACACTTTTGACCTGCCCCTGAAATTTCGGACCGTGGATTATGTGAGAGAGTGGCTCCCTGACGGAGGGAGCGGATGCGGAAGTCGAGGTTCACGGACGAGCAGATGGTTGGGATCATCCGGGAGGCGGATCGCGACCCGGTTGTCGAGGTTGCGAAGCGTCACGGGATGAGCGAGCAGACGATCTACACGTGGCGCAAGCGGTTCGGCGAGCTGCGGTCGGAGGATGTGCGTCGTCTGCGCCAACTGGAGGCGGAGAATGCGCGGCTGAAGAAGCTGGTTGCGGAGCGCGACCTTGAGATTGAGGTGATGAAAGAGGTTGCGGCAAAAAACTGGTGAGCGTGCCGGCTCGTCGGCAGCAAGTGGCGTATGGCCGGGAGCATGGCCTCTCGGTGCGGCGGGCCTGCACGCTGTTTTCAGTGGCGCGATCGGCGCTGGGCTATTGCGGCCGGAAGCTGGCGGCGGATGGCGAGGTGATTGAGCGGATGCGCGAGCTGTCGGCACAGTATCCGCGCTACGGCTACCGGCGTATCCGGATCTTCCTGGCGCGCGACGGCTATCGGATGAGCGCTGGCCGGTCGTATCGGCTGTGGCGCCTGGCGAAGCTGCAGGTGCCGCGCAAGCGGGGCCGCAAACGCGTGGCATCGTCACGTCCGCGGCCTCGGACACCGACGGCGATGAATCATGTGTGGAGCTACGACTTCGTGTTCGATCGCTCGGCCAGCGGCCAGCAGTTGAAGTGCCTGACAGTGACGGACGAGTTCACCAAGGAAGGTCTGGCGATCGACGTTGACGGACGGATCCGCTCGCCGCGGGTGATCGAAGTGCTGTCACGGCTGGTGAGCGAGCGTGGCGCGCCACGGTTCCTGCGTTCCGACAATGGACCGGAGTTCGTGTCACGCAAGCTGCTGAGTTGGATCGTCGCACAGCAGATCGGCATTGCGCTGATCGAGCCGGGCAAGCCGTGGCAGAACGGCGTCGGTGAGAGCTTCAACGGCAAGTTCCGTGACGAATGCCTGAGCCTGGAGTGGTTCCGTTCGCGGGCCGAGGCGAAGGTGGTGATCGAGAGTTGGCGGCGGCACTACAACGAAGTGCGACCGCATTCCAGTCTTGGCTATCTGACGCCGGCTGAGTTCGCGGCTCGGATGGCGAGGCCAGCGCCGCGTGATGCAACGGGGCAAGGCGCTGCGGTATCGGGGGCCTGCGCGCCTCGCCCCGTTGCATCACCGCCCAGTCTGGGGCAACCACAGCAAACAGGAGCCATCGTCTCAAGTTAAACGTGGTCCGAAGAATCTGGGCAGGTCAACGCAGCGGGGAATCCGTCGCGGCTCATTCGTGAGTACCAGACAGCTGATCGACCGGATCGACGCATTCGTCATCA
>JAICUM010000120.1 GCA_025935855.1 Pirellulales bacterium
CCTTCCAATGGGTTATGGGTTAACCACACTCGACATTAACCCACGGAGCAACGAGCTTTCATACCTATCCGCCGACGTGGGCATGTTTGCCTGGAGTCGCATGCCCACGCGGACGTGGGCATGGCACGCGAGTTCGATTTGCATTCTGAACATCAATAAGTATGCCGTTGGCGCTGGGCTTCGTAGAAGAGCACGGCGGCGGTGGCGGAGACGTTCAGGCTGTCGGCGATGCCGCGCATCGGGAGGCGGATGCCGCTGACGCCAGCGTCTGACCATTTGTCGCTGAGCCCTTCGGCTTCACTGCCCAGCACGATGGCGGCGCCGGCACGGTAGTCGGCGGCGGTGTAGATCAGCTCAGCATGCGGGCGCGCGGCGAACACCGGGATTTTCAATCCACGCAAGAAGTTCAGCGTCGCGTCGCTGGTCGCCGTACACACGTTCGCGTCGAAGACGGTCCCTAAACTGGCGCGAATGGTGTTGGGGTTGTACAAATCGCTGCGCGGATCGGCGACGATCACCGCATCGACGCCGGCGCCGTCGGCGCTGCGCAGCACGGCGCCGACGTTGCCGGGCTTTTCGACGCCTTCGATGACGGCGATCAGCGGCGACGTTGAAAGCTGAAGCTGAGCGATGCTCTTCGCTGGCGTCTTCGCAACGGCTAACAGTCCCGATGCGCGTTCGCCGAAGGCCAGCTTTTCAAATACCTCGCCAGTCACCGTTGCCACGTCAGCTGGCAACTGGCGCAGCCGCGCGGTGGTTTGGCGCCCCTCATCGTCGCGCAGCAGCGGCTCGCAAATAAAGGCTTCGGCAATCTCTACGCCGCGCTCGATGGCCCGCGCGATCTCACGGGCGCCGTCAATCAAGAACCGCCCCTGCTGCTCCCGCTGCCGTCGATCGCGCAGCTTAACGGCGTCCTTTACGCGAGCGTTCTGGCGGCTTGTGATGTGCTGAAGCATTAGAAGCCGATCTGGCAGTTACGCCTGTTGAACGCAACCACGCAGCCAAGCCTCAAATTGCTCTTCGCCGATTGAACCCGCAGCAAGATCTAGAATCACTAGGATTTGCTCGGATTGAGGAGCGATTAGCTGAAAGCCATTTCGGCGTAAGAATAAATGGCAGGCGATTAGCGACGATCGCTTATTGCCATCAGCAAAGGGGTGATTCTTTGCGATGCCAAATGCATAAGACGCCGCAAGCCTGATGATGTCTGGCTTGGACTGGCTGAAATGTGATACGTGTTTCGGCCGCGCAAGCGCCGAGGACAGCAGCCCGAAATCACGAATGCCGGCCAGGCCGCCAAACTGACTAAGTTGCTCGGCGTGCAACCGAAGGACGATGGCCTCATCCAGCCACTCAGGCTCGGTCATGGATCACTTGGCCAAGGCTCGGAGCGATTCTTGGTTCTCGACGATAATCTGCCGTCCCATGCGAAGCTGTTCAGCCTGCTTGGGAGTCAACGTCGTGACTTCAACGCCATTGGGCGTTTCGATAAGACAAACTTGGTCGCCGCTCGCCAGATTGAGCTTTTCCACGACTTCTTGTGGAAAGGCGATGCCTAGCGACGATCCAATGTTGGTTATTCGCGTCGTGGTCATGGTGGCCTCTGCCGCAATTATAGCTGACGGCTTGAGCGCTGACACAGCATATCAAGACAGGTTCGCGCTGCCTTCTAACCCGGCCAGCGGGCGTACACGCCGCTGGGCAGGCGGCGGCCGTCGGCGGTTTCTAAGTAGAGCTCGCCGGTTTTCGGCGGCTGGCCGCAGTGGCCGAAGATGCCTTCGCTCAGATAGGCCGAGAGCTCTGCGGGGCCGATGCCTGGGGTGTGGCAGGTGAGCAGGACGAACTTGGGGCGATGCTCGGTGAGCTCGCCGCAGAGTTCCAAGAGCGGCAGCAAGTCGCGCTTGATATTCCACTCCTCGCCCTTGGGGCCGTGGCCGTAGGTCGGCGGGTCGAGGATCACGGCGTCGTAGCGGTTGCCGCGGTTTACTTCGCGGCGGCAGAATTTAAGGGCGTCTTCAACGATCCAGCGGATCGGTCGATCGTCGAGGACCGAGGCGGCGGCGTTTTCTCGCGCGCGGGCGACGACGCTCTTCGCGGCGTCGACGTGGACGACTTCGGCGCCTCCAGCGGCCGCCGCCAGCGTGCTGCCGCCGGTGTAGGCGAAGAGATTGAGTACCCTCAGCCCCGACCTAGCTAGGTCGGGGCTAGTGGGGGGTTGGTTTCGTAGGCGCATTGTGCGCGCGATCCATTGCCAACAGACTCGCTGTTCTGGAAAGACGCCGAGTTGACCGGAGGGCAGCGGTTCGAGGAGCAACTCGAAAGCGGCGTCCGGTTCGAGTGGCACTTTGAGTTGCTCGCTCCGCATTGTCCATCGTTCAGGCGCCGGCTGCCAATGGCCGGCGGCGGCACGCTCGCCGATGAAGGTGGCGGTTGCTTCCTTCCAGCGTTGTGGTTTCGCCTTTTTGAGGCCAACAGCCGATGGCGCTGGCCGATCGAGCACCCAGCCGCCAAATCGCTCCAGCTTTCGCCCTTCGCCGAAGTCGATCAACTCGTAATCGGGCCATTGATCACTCATCGCTGTGTGTCGCGCCGTTGCGCCTTGGCGTGCGGTGAACTTAAAGAAGCGTCTTCACAGAAGATCGCAAAGGGCCGCAAAGGAAAGAAAAGGCCCAGGTCACTTGGATTCTTGGCCGCCTTTCGCCGGGGCGGGCTTTTCCGCCAGCTTTGGCTTCAGAAGCTTGTTCCATTCCTCGTAACCAGCGTCGTTCATGTGGAGTTTGTCGTCGCGGAACAGCTCGGGTCGCGGATTGCCGTCTTTGCCGAGCATCACCGGCCAGACGTCGAGAAACTCCAGCAGCTTGTCCTTCTCGCAATCGGCGGCGATCAGCTTGTTCGTCTCGCGCATCGTGTCGGCAAATTTCCAGCGGGCGATGCTCGGTTTGATCGAGATGTAAATGATTCGCGTTTCCGGCAGGGCCTTGTGCACCTTCTCGACGAAGTCGCGGAAGTCCTGCTCGACCTGCTCGGGCTTTGTCCCGCTGCCGATGTCGTTGTCGCCGGCGTACAGCACGACCAAGCGTGGCTTGAGCTTGATCACCAGCGGCTCGACATAGTGCGCCACGTCGCACAGGTGAGAGCCGCCGAAGCCGTGGTTGATGGCAGGCAGATCGGGGAACGACTTCTTTAAGTCCCAGATGCGGATGCTACTGGACCCGGTGAAGACGATGCCGTCGGCGGCTTGTGGCTCCTTGGCGTCGTGGTGCTCGATCTTCTCAATCGCCGCCGCCCAGGTTTCGGGGTGGCAGGAGTGAGACTCTTGGCCGTTGAGCCTGGAGCAGGTGCTGGCGCCTAAAAATGCTGCTGCCGCGACCGCCGCCAGCAATTTTGCCGTTTGAATCAACCGCAGTGGAAATCCGCACATACGCCGCTTTGCCCTACACTGTTGCAGCTTTTGTGAAGGCGTCCTTGCCGCGCTAGCCCTCCGGTGAAAATGTTCGCGTAGAAAACTCCCTGCACGGGCGTACAATAGGGGATTCGTTTTTGTTCCCGCCCGCCCCGACCTGGCTAGGTCGGGGCTATTTGGCACGCCTTAAAAGGGTTTCCGCACGGACGTATGCCCGCTTCCGACATCATTATCAAAGGCGCCCGCGAACACAACTTGCGGAGCGTCGATGTTACGCTTCCCCGCAACAAGCTCATTTGTCTCACCGGGGTGTCCGGCAGCGGCAAAAGCTCGCTGGCGTTCGACACGCTGTTTGCCGAGGGCCAGCGGCGGTACGTCGAGAGCCTTTCGACGTTCGCCCGGCAGTTTCTGGGGCAGATGCCCAAGCCGGACGTTGACCACATCAGCGGGCTGTCGCCCTCGATTTCGATTTCGCAAAAGTCGTCCGGGAACAATCCGCGGTCGACGGTCGGCACGATCACCGAGATTTACGACTTCCTGCGGGTGCTGTATGCCCGCGTCGGCCAGGGGTACTGTCCCCAGTGCGGCCAGGCGATCACCGCCCAGAGCCGGGAGCAGATCATCGCCCGCATCGAGAGCCTGCCGGCCAAGACCAAGTTCATGGTCCTGGCGCAGGTGGTGCGCCGGCAGAAGGGCGAGTTCCGCGACTTCTTCGTCGATCTGCAGAAGCAGGGATTCGTACGGGCCCGCGTGGACGGCAAGGTCGTGCTCTTGAGCGACGAGCTGTCGCTCGACCGCCAGATGCGGCACGACATTGAAGTGGTGATTGATCGGCTCGTGGCCGGGCCGAGCATTCATAACCGCCTGGCCGAAGCGGCGGACCTCGCGCTGAAACTCGGCGAGGGCGAGCTGATCATCACCCTCGAAGAAGGAGACCTCCCGCCGCCATCGTTTAGCCGCGACCCGGAGGATCCGCCCGCTGGGGAGCGCGCCGACGACGAGGCGATCGACGAGGAATCAACAACTTCCAAGCGTACGCGCAGCAAGCGCGCCGCCAACCCCAACGACCTGCACCTCAGCGCGCACTACGCCTGCAACACATGCGGGCTGAGCTTCCAGCCGCCAACGCCGCAGCTCTTCAGCTTCAACAGCCCGCAGGGGATGTGCCTGTCGTGCGATGGGCTTGGCGAGATGTTTAGCTTCGATCCGGCGAAGCTGGTGCCCGATCCGACGAAATCATTTTCGCAAGGAGCCATCGAACTGATCGGCGCGTGGAGCGACCTGGGCCGCTGGAAGCGGCACATTTACGCCGGCGTCGCTGAGACGATGGACCGCAAGTTGGAACTTGTCGAAGGAACGATGCTGGAGCGGCCGTGGGCTGAGCTAGGTGAGCAGGAACGGAATGTTTGGCTGTGGGGCGCGCCAGGCGAGCACATCACCTATACATGGCGGAACGGCAAAAATTCGCAGAAGTACGGCGGCAGTTGGGACGGCATTATTCCGGAGCTGCTCGAAAAGTACCGCACGGCGAAGAGCAAGGCGCTCATCGCGAAGCTCGAGCAGTTTATGAATGTGATTCGCTGCCCGGATTGCCATGGGGAGCGGCTTAATCCGCAGGCGCGGGCGGTGCGGATTACTTCGCGTAGCGTGGGGGAGCCGTTGACCGCTGAAGCGGTCGACGCCGGACGTTCACTGACGCTTCCGGAGCTGTGCCGCCTTCCTATCTCTGATGCCTCGGAGTTTTTTACCGCGCTCGTGCTCGATGAGACTCAGCGCAAGATTGCTACCGAAGCCCTCAAGGAAATCCGCGGGCGGCTGGGCTTCCTCGCCAATGTCGGCCTCGATTATCTCAGTCTCGATCGCACGGCGCCGACGCTGTCGGGCGGCGAGTCGCAGCGCATTCGCTTGGCCGGTCAGGTGGGCTGCGGGCTGGTGGGCGTGCTGTACATCCTCGACGAACCGTCGATCGGCCTGCATCCGCGCGACAACGATCGGCTGCTCGCCACGTTGGAACGGCTGCGCGACCTGGGCAACACGGTCGTGGTTGTCGAGCACGATGAAGACACGATGCGGGCCGCCGATCACATCATCGACTTTGGTCCAGGGCCGGGAGTGCGCGGCGGCCACGTCGTCGGACTTGGCCATGCCAAGGATATCGAGAAGTCCAAGGACAGCGTCACCGGCGCCTACCTGGCGGGACGGCGGAAGATCGAAGTGCCGAAACAGCGGCGCGCTCCTTCCGGCTCCGTCCCCTTTGTGGGGAGGGCTGGAGAGGGGGTTGGCGCTAGGAATGGTTCGACCGCTGGCACTTCTTCATCCCTCCCTAACCCTCCCCGTCAAGGGGAGGGAACTGGAGCGCCAGCTCTCCGCATCCTCGGCGCCCGGCATAACAACCTCAAGGACATTGACACCGAAATCCCGCTCGGCAAATTCGTATGCGTCACGGGCGTTTCGGGCAGCGGCAAAAGCTCGCTGGTGAATGACATCATTAGCGAATCGCTCAACATCCGCCTGATGGGCGGCAAAGGGGCGCCGGGGGAACACGACTCGATCGAGGGCCTGGAGCATCTCGACAAGCTCATCGCCATCGACCAGACGCCGATTGGCCGCACGCCGCGCTCCAACCCCGCCACGTACATCAAAGTCTTCGACGAAATCCGGGACCTTTACGCACAGCTTCCTGAGTCGAAGCGCCGCGGCTACAAGCCGGGGCGATTCAGCTTCAACGTCGTTGGCGGGCGGTGCGAGGCGTGCAGCGGCAACGGCTCGAACAAGCTGGAGATGGACTTTCTGGCCGACGTGTGGATTACTTGCCCGGTCTGCCAGGGCCATCGCTTCAATCACGAAACGCTGCAGGTGCTCTTCAAGGGCAAATCGATCGCCGAAGTGCTGGAGATGGACATTCAGCAGGCGATGGAGCACTTCGAGAACGTGCCGGCGATTTACGACAGGCTCAAAACGCTGCACGACGTGGGCCTGGACTACATGAAGCTGGGGCAGCCATCGCCGACGCTCTCCGGTGGCGAGGCGCAGCGGATCAAGCTGGCCCGCGAGCTGGTCAAGAAGAGCACCGGCCGCACGCTGTATTTACTCGACGAGCCGACGACCGGGCTGCACTTCGCCGACATCGAGCTGCTCTTGAAAGTGCTGCACGACTTCGTCGATAACGGCAACACGGTGCTGGTGGTCGAGCACAATCTCGACGTGATCAAGACCGCCGACTGGGTCATCGACATTGGCCCCGAGGGCGGCGCGGCGGGTGGGCAGCTGGTCGTTGCGGGAACGCCGGAAGACGTTGTCACGCATGCGATGAATCATCTTCAAGCGACGCGAGGTTCAAATGACGAAAAGAAAAAGGTCAGCAGCGCTGATTCGTCCTTCCTCCTTAGTCATTCGTCATTGCCCTCCCATACTGGCGTCTCGCTCGCCCCCTATCTCGGCGTGAAGCTTCCCAAGCAGATTGCCGCGAGCGCCAATGGGCACAAGAAGAACGGCGCCAGCCGCGTGCCTTCCACCACGCATATCACCGTCCGCGGCGCTCGGCAACACAATCTCAAAGGCATCGACGTCGAGATTCCGCGCGACGCGCTCACCGTCTGTTGCGGTCCAAGCGGCAGCGGCAAAACCTCGCTGGCGATGGACACAGTGTACGCCGAGGGGCAGCGGCGCTACGTCGAAAGTCTCTCGTCTTATGCTCGGCAGTTCGTCGGCCAGTTGCAAAAGCCAGTCGTCGAGCACATCGAAGGCCTGTCGCCGGCGATTGCCATCGAGCAGCGCTCAGCCGGCCATACTCCGCGCAGCACCGTCGGCACGGTCACGGAGATTTACGACTACTTCCGCATCCTGCTCTCCCGCCTGGGCCAAATGCACTGCCCGGACTGCGACACGCCGGTTGGCACACAGTCGGCCGACGAAATCATCGACGCCATTCTCGCCGAACCTGAAGGCATGAAGGCATACCTCATGGCGCCGCTGCAACTGGCACAGGGCGATCAATACGAAAACTTGTGGGCGAAGCTCAAGGGAGAAGGCTACGTCCGCGTCCGCATCGACGGCGAGACGCACGAGCTGGATGCCATGCCCACGATCGATCGCCGCCGCAAGCACGACGTCGAAGTGATCATCGATCGGATCACCATCCGCAAAGATGGCCGGGCGCGGCTGGCCGATAGCGTGGAGAGCGCTCTCTCGCTCGGTCGCGGCGTGCTGCATCTGGCGATTGCCGACGACAAGCAGCCCGAAAGCCGTTGGGAGGTGAAGGTTCACAGCCAGCACCTGGTGTGCAGCACGTGCGGTCGGAGCTTCGAGCCGCTCTCGCCGCACCATTTTTCGTTCAACAGCTCGCTCGGTTGGTGTCCTGCGTGCGAGGGGCTGGGGACGGAAGTCGGCGCCAACCCAGCGTCGCTGTTCCGCAGCATGCAGATGACGCTGGCCGAAGGCGCGGTGCTGGTGTGGCCGAACTTCAAGCAGCCGATTTTCAATGCGATGCTCGAAGCGCTCTCGGCACGCTTCGGCCTGCCAACGGACGTGCCGTTCAATCAACTTTCGCCGCGGCACCGGCGGCTGGTGATGTACGGCGCGGGCGAAGAGTGGGTTGAAGTGAAGGATTTAGGGTTTAGGGTTCAGGGTTCAGAAAAGGGCCCGAAGAAATCCTCCTTGCTGAACCCTGAACCCCTAACCCTGAACCGCTCCTTCCGCTTCCAATACAAAGGCCTCTACCCTGCCCTCGAAGAAGCGTCCCGCCTCTCCCCGCGGCTGCGCGGTCGGCTGGAGCACCTGGTGGATGAAATCGAATGCAGCCAATGCGGCGGCAGCCGGCTGCGCGATGACTCCGCGGCGGTGCGGTTCCAGAGCCGCACGATCGACGAGTATGGCCGCCTGCCGCTCGGCGAATTGCTGCCGACGGTCGAAAAGTGGAAACTCCCGGCCGCCGAGAAAAAAATCGCCGCCGAGCTGATCCGCGAAATTCGCAACCGGCTGACGTTTCTCGTGGACGTCGGCCTGGAGTATCTCACGCTCGGCCGCAGCGCGCCGACGCTCTCCGGCGGCGAGTCGCAGCGCATCCGGCTGGCCAGCCAGGTGGGCAGCGGCCTGTGCGGCGTGTTGTATGTGCTCGACGAGCCGACAATCGGTTTGCATCCGCGCGACAACGCGCGCCTTGTCGCCGCGCTGCACAAGCTGCGCGACCTCGGCAACACGCTGCTGGTGGTCGAGCACGACCGGGATGTCATCGCCGGCGCCGACGGGCTGCTCGATTTCGGCCCCGCTGCGGGCCGTCTCGGCGGCGAAATCGTCGCGCGCGGCACACCAGAGGCCGTGGGGAAGAAACGCGGCAGCGTGACGGGACCATACTTGAGCGGGAGGAAGTCGATTCCGGTGCCGATAAATCGGCGGACGGCTATCGCCGCGAATGACGAAGCCCGAATGACGAATGGCGAAAAGAAGACAAAAGGCCGAAAGACCAAGTCTTCCTTGGTTCGTCATTCGTCATTCGACATTCGTCATTCTCCCTCGCTCCGCGTCCTCGGCGCCCGGCACAACAACCTCAAAAACATCAGCGTCGCCTTTCCGCTGGGCGCGCTCACCGCGGTGACCGGCGTTTCCGGCAGCGGGAAAAGCTCGCTTGTCGAGGACATTCTCTATAACCAGCTCGCGCGGCACCTTCATCGCGCGAAGACTATCCCCGGCGCCCACGACTCAATCGCCGGCGTCGAGTTGATCGACAAGATCATCGCCGTCGATCAGCGGCCGCTCGGCAACACGCCGTCGTCCAACCCCGCGACGTACACCGGAGTGTTCGATCTCATTCGCGAACTATTCGCCCAGCTTCCAGACGCGAAAGTCCGCGGCTACACGGCCCGGCGATTCAGCTTCAACGTCCCCGGCGGCCGGTGCGAGGAGTGCGAGGGCGCCGGGCAGTTGTGCATCGAAATGCACTTTCTGCCGGACGTGTGGGTCGATTGCGATACGTGCCATGGCCACCGCTACAACGCGGAAACGCTCGAGGTGAAGTACCGCGGCAAAAGCATTGCCGAGGTGCTCGAAATGTCCTGCGGCGAGGCCCGCGATCTGTTCGAGAACATTCCGAAGATCCGCAAGATCCTGCAAACGCTGTGCGACGTGGGCCTCGACTACGTCGCCCTCGGGCAAAGTGCGGCGACGCTCTCCGGCGGCGAAGCACAACGCGTGAAGCTTGCCGCGGAGCTTGCCCGGCCCGACACGGGCCGCACGCTGTACGTCCTCGACGAGCCGACGACCGGCCTGCACTTCGACGACATCGCGAAGTTGCTGGACGTGCTGCACCGGCTGGTGGACCTCGGCAACACAGTGCTGGTGATCGAGCACAACCTGGACGTGATCAAGCAGTGCGACTGGATTATTGATATTGGCCCCGAGGCCGGCGCCGCGGGCGGGCAGGTGGTGGCGCAAGGGACGCCGGAGCAAGTTGCGAGTCTGGCCGGGCCGGTTAAGCGAAGTCGCAAACGAGCGAATGACGAAACCCGAATGACGAATGACGAAAAGAAAGCTGGTTCGTCATTCGTCATTCGTCATTCGTCATTGCCCTCCCACACCGCCGCCGCCCTGGCGCCGGTTCTCGCCACAGGGCCGCACGTGGAGCGCAAGCCCTACGATTTCGCCGCCGCCGAAGCGAAGCGCCAAAGCGATCTCGACATCGCCGATTTCGGCCGTGAAGTTTCGATGCCCTGGGAGCAGGACGGCCGCAAATGGCACGTCGAAACGCGCACGGCCCGCAACGGTCAGCCTTGCCGCTGGGACGGCCGCATCCTGGCGCAAGTCGAGCAGCGCATCCACGAACTCGGCAAAAAGGTGTCAGGAACCTTTTCGGAAAAGGTTGCCGACACCTTTTTTCTGGCGACCGATTGGTCCAGTCGCAGCGTCGTCGAAATCTGCGGGCCGAAGAAGAGCGACGGCTGGTTCTTTCACGCCATCACCGGCGAGCCGTGGATTCTCAAGCTGAAGTTTCGCACAGCCAAGCGCACGTTCAACCGCGACCAGCTTGCGGTGGACCTCGCCCTCAAGCCGCTGAACGATCTGCCGGAAATCGAGGCGTACGGCAGCGGCTCGCGCGTGAAGTGTAAGAACCTCCGCGGCCCCTTCCAAGAGGTTCAAATCGCTGCCCACAGTTGGGAAGAGATCAACACGCCCGCGTTCTGGTCGTTTCTCGAAAAAGCGGTGAAAGGCTTCAATCGCTTCACGCAGCGCGTCGAACAGAATCCGGACGATGTGATGCCCTGGAAGGTGCTGGGCCGCAAGTGGCACCTCAGCCGCAAGGGCTTCGCGCCTGGGAAGAAGGTCGAGTGGCCGCAAGAAAC